>CALCJE010000297.1 GCA_937965665.1 uncultured Bacteroidales bacterium | reverse complement strand
CGGAACTGGGCTTCAGGGACTTATACAGGAGAATAACGATCCCGATGGCGGCGTGGTGTACGCCTACCATGTTTCCGACCCCGAGCGTTATGGCGTGGTTGAATTCGACGAAAACCAAAAAGCCATATCCATTGAAGAAAAACCACAGCACCCCAAGTCGAATTACGCGGTTCCGGGATTGTATTTTTACGACAACAGCGTGGTTGAAGTAGCAAAAAACATCAAGCCCAGCCCACATGGCGAATATGAAATTACAGATGTGAACAGGTATTACCTCGAACAGGGAAAACTAAAAGTTGGCATCCTGAGCCGGGGCACAGCATGGCTCGACACGGGAACGTTTGCATCGCTCATACAAGCCTCGCAATTTGTCCAGGTTATTGAAGAACGCCAGGGATTGAAAATAGGCTGCATCGAAGAGCTGGCCTATCGCATGGGCTTTATCGACCGGGCACAGCTCGAAAAAATTGCAGTCCCGCTCCTGAAGAGCGGCTATGGAACCTACCTGATGAACCTGCCCGAAAGAGAAAAATAACCGTACCATGACCCCGATACAAGACCTTCAGCTGTTGCTGGATGAAGCCTTCAGCCGTATTCAGTTGCCTGCCGGGCCGGCCGATCTGTACGACCCTATAAACTACACCCTGGGGTTGGGAGGCAAGCGCCTGAGGCCTTTGCTGGTAATGGCTTCGTGCCAGATGTTTGGCGGCGAAATTAACGAAGCCATTAACCCGGCCATCGGAATTGAGTTGTTTCACAATTTCACGTTGCTGCACGACGATATCATGGACCAGGCGCCCCTACGCCGGGGTAAGGAAACTGTATATAAAAAATGGAATCCAAACGTGGCTATACTGGCTGGTGACACCATGTTTGCACTGGCTAACAAATACATGCTTCGCACACGTCAGCAGGCAATTTCGCAGGTTATGGAACTTTTTAACCAAACTGCAATAGAAGTTTGTGAAGGACAGCAATATGACATGGACTACGAACACCAGGCAAATGTTTCGATAGCCGACTACATTGAAATGATTCGGTTAAAAACAGCAGTGCTGCTGGCTGCAAGTTTAAAAACCGGGGCCATTATTGCCGGTGCCGAGGCAGCCGACTGCAATTACATTTACCAGTTTGGTATCCATATCGGCCTGGCATTCCAGCTTAAGGACGACCTGCTGGATGTGTACGGGGTGCAGGAAAAATTCGGAAAAGTGAGTGGCGGCGATATCGTTGCCGGCAAAAAAACATATCTCTACCTGAAAGTCCTCGAAACAGCGGGCTCAGAGGCTGATGCCTTTCGCAGGTTGTATGCGGCCCATGATCTGGAAAGCACAGAAAAAATAGCCAGGGTGAAGGAAGTTTTCAACCGATTGAATATCGAAACCCAGACCCGGCAACTGATCAACGATTATTACCAGAAAGCCTTACGTGATCTTTCAGCCATCAGCCTGCCCGAAGAAGCCATGGAATCGCTCACCGAATATGCGGCAGGGCTTATGGAGAGGGAGAATTAGATGTAGGATGTTTGATGTGGGATGTTGGATGTAGGATTGTGAATTGCGCCTGCCTGACTGCGTCAGCAGGCAGGGATTGCGGAAGGGGAAGACAGTAGTCGGGAGACCGAAGACCGAAGTCGGAAGACTGAAGTCGGAACCAAGAACCTGAAAATTTGGATTACGGATTGTGAATTGCGCCTGCCTGACTGCTTCAGCAGGCAGGGATTGCTGAATTGCTGAATTTTAATACAAAATCCGAAATCGCAAATCTGAAATCCGAAATCCGAAATTACCCTACTCTCCTTTCTGCATGGTTTCCAGTAACTCGTGGGCTTGTTCCCACTCTTCCATTTTTTGTTCGAGTTCCTTTTTCAGACCCTGGTATTCCTGGTAAAGCCGGGTGCTTTTGCCGGCATCTTTATGGGTTTCGGGGTCGGCGAGCAGCTGATCGTAACGGGCAATTTCGTTTTCGATGCTTTCGATATCTTGCTCAGCCTTTTCAACTTTGGCAGCTTGCTTGCGGATTTCACGCTCCAGCTGTTTTCGCCTTTCGTAATTGATTTTGTTGTCCGATAAGGCTTCGCCCGATTTCTGCATTTCAATCCTGCGTGCTTCAAGCTGGGCCAGGTTAGCCAGTTTGCGGGCTTTTATAAATTCATTGATATCACACATCCAGGTCTTTATATGCCTGTTGCGGAATTCGAATATTTTATCGGTTAACCCCTGCAGGAAATCGCGGTCGTGCGAAACTACAATCAGCGTTCCGTCATATCGCAGCAACGCATTTTTCAGGATGTCCTTGCTCACCATATCGAGGTGGTTGGTGGGCTCGTCGAGCACCAGCAAATTCACCGGTTCGAGCAGCAGCTTTGCCAGCGCCAGCCTTGCTTTTTCGCCACCCGACAGCACTTTTACTTTCTTATCAATAGCTTCAGCTCCAAAAAGGAAACTCCCCAGTATATTCCTGATCTTAGTCCTGATTTCGCCTGTGGCTACATCATCAATGGTTTCGAAAACGGTCCTTTCGGGATCGAGTAACTCCGACTGGTTCTGGGCATAATAGCCAATCTTTACATTATGCCCCAGTTTACAGATGCCATCGTGCTCGAGGTTGCCGACAATGATCTTGGCCAGGGTGGTTTTCCCTTCGCCATTGCGGCCGACAAACGAAACAAAATCGCCTTTTTCAATAGCCAGTTCCAACTTGTCGAGCACCAGTTTATCACCATAGCGTTTTGTAAGATCTTTACATTCAACTACAACCCTGCCTGATGAAGGCGCCGGGGGAAATAAAAAGTGAATGGCTGAGGAGTTGGTTTCGTCGACCTCCACACGCTCCATTTTATCGAGCAGTTTTATACGCGATTGCACCTGCCTGGCTTTGGTGCTTTTGTAGCGGAACCGCTCCACAAATTTCTCAATCTGGGCAATTTCGGCCTGCTGGTTGTCGAAAGCGGCTTTCTGAAGTTCCATTTGTTCCTCGCGGAGTTCCACGTAGCGCGAATAGCCGGCTTTGTAATCGTAAATGCGGGCATTCATAATCTCGATGGTGCGGTTGGTCACATTATCGAGAAAAGCACGGTCGTGCGAAACCAGCACCACGGCGCCACTGTATGTGATCAGGAAATCTTCGAGCCATTGGATGGATTCAATATCCAGGTGGTTGGTGGGTTCATCCAGAAGTATGACATCCGGTTTTTTAAGCAGGATTTTTGCCAGTTCCACGCGCATTTGCCAGCCCCCGCTAAAGGTGCTGAGCGGCCTGTCGAATTCTGCCGGTTCAAAACCCAGGCCTTTGAGTACCTTTTCGGCTTCTTCCTGCATATTCTGACCACCCAGCAGATGAAAGCGGTCGGTGGCCTCGGTAAGGCGCTGTATCAGTTTCGAGTAAGCCTCGCTTTCGTAGTCGGTGCGCTCGGCCAGCTCAGCCGAATATTTTTCCATCAGGTGATGCTGGTGCAGGGCCTGGTCGAAAGCAGTCATAGCTTCCTGCAGCACATTCAGGCTGCTGCCTGTGGCCATTTCCTGGGGCAGGTAACCGACAGTACTTTCCGACGGACTGGCCACGGTACCACCTTCGGGTTCCTGTATGCCGGCAATAATACGCATCAGCGTGGTTTTGCCGGCTCCATTACGGCCTACAAGCCCTATGCGGTCGCGTTCGCCAATCAGGAAACTGACGTTGCTGAACAGGTAATCGCCGGTAAAATGGACTGAAAGATTGCTGACTGAAATCATAGGCCGCAAAGGTACAGGTTTTGCGGAAATGAAAAAGCAGCCGGAAAAGGCTTTCTGACCTCTATCACTTTTTCATTTTGAGTTTAATGTTATATGTTTTTCATTCCTTCCTTTCGAAATGGCCAATCACTTCAATTAAAATGAAAAACACCAAACACAGAATGAAAAAATAAAGGGCAATTATCAGCAACTTTTAACCAGCAGCCGGGGCTCCATCATATCCATTATTGCATACTTCACCCCTTCGCGGCCTAATCCGGAATCTTTAATACCACCATATGGCATATGATCGACACGAAAAGTCGGCACGTCATTAATAATTACTCCACCCACCTGTAACTGGTCGAAAGCCTGGTTCATTTCGGAAATGCTGTTGGTAAATACACCTGCCTGTAAACCAAAGCGTCCTGAATTTATCCTGTCAATAGCTTCAGCAAATGTTTTAACAGGTTCAATCACCACCACCGGACCGAAAACCTCGGCTGAACAAACCTGCATAAACTCTTTTGTACCTGTAATGACTGTGGGCTGCATAAAACTGCCTTCCCTTTTGCCCCCGGCAAGTATTTTTGCACCGGATGCCATGGCTTCGTTTACCCAGCTTTCGACCCTTTCGGCATTGGGCAGGTCAATCATTACAGCCATATCGGTTTCCGGATCAAGCGGGTTACCGGATTTCAGCTGCAGCACTTTATCCACAAATTTTTGAGCGAAGGCTTCGAAGATATCTTTCACAATATAAATCCGCTGGGTGTGAATGCATACCTGCCCTGAATACGAAAATCCGCCGGCTACACATTTTGCAACAGCCATTTCCAGATCAGCGCCATGCGAAATAATAACGCCGGCATTTCCTCCTAATTCGAGCACCACTTTCTTTCGCCCTGCATCGCGTTTCATTTTCCAGCCTACTTCGGGCGAACCGGTGAACGAAAGCAGGCTGATGCGATCATCCGTCACCAGCCGGTTACCGGTTTGCCTGCTCATGGGCAAAATGGAAACTGCTCCTTTGGGCAAAGCTGTGCAATCAATTATTTGTGCCAGCATTAAGGTTGATAGAGGTGTTGTGCCTGAGGGTTTCAGGATAATGGGGCAACCGGCGGCAATGGCCGGCGCAATTTTGTGCACGGCCAGGTTGAGCGGGAAATTAAACGGCGCTATTCCGGCTACAACACCCACGGGGAAATATTTTACAAGTCCTTCTTTCCCGGCACCGGCAGGTGTCCAGTCTATACTCAGATATTCGGCAGGCAGGCGCTTGCTTTCTTCGGCAGCCACGGCAAAGGTTTGGATTGAACGATCTGTTTCGGCCAGGGCGTACCGTATGGGTTTACCCGATTCGAGGCTGATCAGTTCGGCAAACTGCTGCCTTTGGGCCAGCAATGCTTCGCTGATTTGCTTCAGTATATCGTATCGTTTAAAAGAAGGTGTTTTCCGCAGTTCTTCAGCTACTGTTAAGGCAGCCGTAATCGCTTTTTCCAGTTCGGCATCGCCGGCCAGGTAAGTGGTTGCTACTTCGCTCCCATCGTAAGGATTATAAACGGCAAGGAGTTCCGGTGTCGCAATAAAATGGCCGGCACAATATATTTTGAAGATTTTTGATACAGGCATAGTGTTGGTTTTATGGTGCAATACAGCTTTTGATCTGAACTTTTGAATGAATAAAGATAAAAAATCACATGTTTCTCACTTATAAATTTCAAGGAATTTTTAACCCATATGAACCGGCATTCAAAATGTTGCAGACCCGGGATAAAAAGCAAACTTGGTTCAGACTCCGGTATCGGTATGTTAAATGAACAAACGATCGTTTTTAGCGCTATATTTGTTATTACAAAACCATTCATTTATGAGCGACAATAACAACAGCAAATTGCTTATGGCTTTCCTGGCCGGCGCGGCTGTAGGAGCTGCGGTGGGGTATTTCCTGAACTCAGACAAAAAAGACGAATTGGTTGAGGACCTGAAAGAAGGTGCTGCCCGTTTGAAACATACCATAGAAGACAGTTTTGGGAAAGTGAAAGATATTGTAGATGCTTTTACGGATGAAGACCTGGAAACCGAACCGGATACGCCTGCAAAATCCTGAAGCCATGAACGAAAAACCAACAGTGATCAATGAGCTCAGGCAGCTTATTACCGAGTATTTCGATGCCCGGCTCAAACTTATTAAGCTCGAAACGTTTGAGAAGATAGCAAAGGTTACAGCGGTGCTATTTTCGTCGCTGGTAGTGGCTTTGCTGGGTTTCTTCCTCTTATTTTTCCTGAGCATGAGCCTGGGTTTTTACCTGGGCAAAGTTTTCGATAGCTTAACACTGGGATTCCTGGCGGTAACCGGCTTGTACCTGTTGCTTTTTGTGGTGGTACTGCTCATGAAAAAGGACCTGATGGAAAAATTCCTGATTGAACGCATAATTGGTGAGCTAACAAAAAACGAAGGAGACGATGAGCACGCAGGTTAAGAAAATCAGCAACCTGGAAAAACTGGTCCGGGAAAAACAAGAGCTGCAAACGTTTTGCACTGCACAGGAAAAACTGATCAGCCTGAAGTTCGATGAGCTGAAGAAGAATTTCCCCGAAATAATTACGAACGAAATCCTGCCCTACTCCAGGGAAAGGAACCATAAAATTCTTTCGATACTCGACATTGCCAACGAGATTATTTTCCGGTTTCTGCCACCGCGGTTCCGTAACAGCATGTTTACACGCATCGCCTTAAAGGTGATACAGGTGTTTGTGATCAGGGGGTTCAGGAAGAAGAGTGAGAAGTGAATAGTGAATAACGAATAGGGAAAAGTGAATAACAAAATGAGTTGAATCTTGAACGCGAAGCATTGAACACCTTTTAATCCTTGAACGCAAAGCATTGAACAACTTTGAACTTTGAACGCGAAGCACTGAACAACCTTGTACTTTAAACTCATTGGCCCTAAAACATTTCACAATACTTGCTTTATTCAATTTTTATTCCTGTATTGGAAACATTATGAAAAAAAGTTGTAAAATTTTGACCCACATGCATTTTCGTATCATTTTTTTTGTAATTTTGCGCTCCATTTAACGAACGAAACAAACAATAGTTAAAAAATGATCGCGATAGTTGATATAGCCGGGCAGCAGTTTAAAGTTGCAAAAGATCAGAAATTTTATGTAAACCGCCTCCAGGGAGAAGCCGGTTCGAAAGTTGAATTCAGCGAAGTATTGCTTTTGGATAACGAAGGCACTGTAACCATTGGTACACCACTGGTTGAAGGCGCAAAAGTATCGGCAACCATCGTGGCTCACCTGCGTGGCGACAAGGTGAAAGTCTTCAAGAAAAAACGCCGTAAAGGATACCAGAAAGAAACCGGCCACCGCCAGAATCTGACTCAGGTTAAAATAGAAGCGATAAACGCATAATTTTTTAAGTGTAACTCATAATATTCAAAAGATATGGCTCACAAAAAAGGTGCCGGTAGTTCACAAAACGGACGCGAATCACATAGCAAACGTCTTGGTGTGAAAATCTATGGCGGACAATTCGCCCAGGCCGGTAACATCATCATCAGACAACGTGGAACTGTTCATCATGCAGGTCTCAATGTAGGACTCGGAAAAGATCATACCATTTTCGCTCTCTGCGACGGTATGGTTGAATTCAAAAAACGCGCAAACGACAAATCATACGTTTCGGTTCATCCTATTCAGGGCGAATAAGCGCATCGGCAGCCCAGGCTGCAGTTCATAACACTTATAAAAATCTCCTGATGGTTCACGTCAGGAGATTTTTTATTTTTGCAGTTGCAAAACTCAAAAGTGCGGCCTGATTGTTGTTCAGAAAATATGTTGTGCATCATGCAAAGTAACTTGCTAAGCATTTCAAAATCTGACACTGTTATTTCAATACAACCTTTTTCAGGTACTAAGCACTGAGCACCACACACTAAGCACACCACTATTAAAAAAATACCGATAAAAACCCAAACAAATGCTCGAACTATCCCTTTTACGCGAAAATGCAGAACTTGTTATCGAACGCCTGGCCATAAAACGTGTGGATGCACGCGAAACAGTAGGCAAAATACTGGATGTCGACCTGAAAAGACGCGAAACCCAGAAACTGCTCGACGATAACCTGGCCGAATCGAACCAGATAGCCCGCGAAGTGGGCAACCTGTTCAAACAAGGCCTTCAGCAGGAAGCCAACGCGCTAAAAGCACGTTCGGCCGAACTGAAAACCGCTGCCCGCGAGCTTTCAGAGAAACTCGATGCCCTGCAGAAAGAACAGAACGACCTGCTGGTTACGCTCCCTAACCTTCCGCATCCTGAAACCCCGCAAGGCTACCTGCCAGAGCATAATGTTACCATTTACAGCGAAGGCGAAATTCCCGACCTGGGCGAAAATGCCCTTCCACACTGGGAACTTACCTCGAAATACGATATTATCGATTTTGAATTGGGCGTAAAACTTACCGGCGCAGGATTCCCGGTTTATAAAGGACAAGGCGCCAGGCTACAGCGTGCGCTTATCAATTTCTTTGTGAACGAAGGCATCAATTCGGGGTATCTTGAAATTCAGCCACCTTTAATGGTTAACGAAGCATCGGCTTACGCAACCGGTCAATTGCCGGATAAGGACAGCCAGATGTACCATATCGGGCTCGATAATTTTTACATGATTCCTACCGCCGAAGTACCGGTTACCAATATTTACCGCGACTTGTTGCTGAAAGAAACCGATTTCCCGATTAAAAACGTGGCTTACTCACAGTGCTTCCGCCGCGAAGCCGGTTCGTACGGTAAAGATGTTCGCGGCCTGAATCGCCTGCACCAGTTCGACAAAGTGGAAATCGTGCAGATTCAGCACCCCGACAATTCGTATGCCGCTTTGGAAGATATGCGCGCCCATGTTACCGGTTTGGTGCGCAAACTGGAACTGCCATTCCGCATCCTTCGGCTGTGCGGTGGCGATATGAGTTTTACCTCCGCACTTACCTACGACTTTGAAGTATTTTCGGCAGCACAAAAGCGCTGGCTCGAGGTAAGTTCGGTGTCAAACTTCGAATCATTCCAGGCCAACCGCATGAAACTCAGGTTTAAAGACAGCAACGGAAAAACCAGGCTGGCACACACGCTGAACGGCAGCGCTTTGGCCCTGCCCCGTATCGTGGCTGCCCTGCTCGAAAATAACCAGACACCTGAAGGAATAAGGATCCCGAAAGCACTGGTGCCGTATACAGGTTTTGAGTGGATTAAATAATTGCGGATTGTGGATGTCGGATCGCGCCTGCCTGACTGCGTCAGCAGGCAGGGATGTCGTATGTTGGAAGTCGGATGTGAGAATCCGGATGTGAAATGTAGAAATCCTGAGTTCGTCTGTTCGCCACTCGCCTCTCTCCATTTCGCCCCTCCTTTTATGTATGTACCATGAAGCCTAAAGTGCTCCTTCTGCTGATACTAACAGGCTTGCTGATATCAGTCTGCCAGGGGAACCTCATGGCCCAGCAAACCGAGGAACAACTTGGGGTGCAGTATTACATGAACCGCGACCTGGAAAAGGCACGCTCCACTTTCGAAGCGCTTTACAACCGGGCTCCCAACCAGTTCAACTATTATTATTACATCAATACGCTTTTCGAACTTAAAGATTTCGACAAGGCTGAGAAAGTAATTAAAAAGCAGTTCAAGTCGGTCCCCGAAGACCCGCGCTACCAGGTGGACCTGGGATATTTGTATATCATGCAGGGCGATGTTGCCAAAGGCCGGAAGGTTTACGAAAATTGTATAAAAGAGCTGAAAGTAGACAAATTTCAGGTTCTTAACCTTGCAAGCGCTTTCAGCAGCCGGCGGGAAACTGAATATATGATACGTACGTACAAACGGGGCAGGGAACTGCTCCGCGACCCGTCGGCCTTCTCCTTCGAGTTGGCATATACTTACGAAATGCTGGGCAATACCGAACTGATGATTGATGAATACCTCAACCTGTTAACTTCATCACCTCAACAGATAAGTATGGTCGAAAACCGCCTGCAGACCTGGCTGGCCGACGACGCCGACAATTCGAAAAACGAGACCTACCACGCGGTGCTGCTTAAAAAACTGCAGGAACACCCGGATGAAATCTTGTACAACGAGTTGTTGCTCTGGCATTCCATTCAGCAGAAAGATTTTGCATTTGCCCTGGTACAGGCAAAAGCCCTCGACAGGCGCTATGGCGAAAACGGGCAACGGGTTTTCGACCTGGCTGAACTTTGTGTGAATAATGATAGTTACGATGCCGCCATTGACGGTTACAAATACATCATCAAAAAAAATGCAGATAAAGAGTTGGTAATGCGCAGCCGCATTGAACTGATCAACACAGAGTTCCGGCAGTACCAGGCTGCATTTTCGCAGATCGGAAGAGCACACGTCTGAACTCCAGTCACTTAGGCATCTCGT
>CALCJE010000296.1 GCA_937965665.1 uncultured Bacteroidales bacterium | reverse complement strand
CATGTTACGTAAAAAAAATACACCTATGGGTTACCTAAATAAAACCCCTTTTAAGACAGCATTTGTTCTGGCTCTTTCGGCGCTGTTATTTGTTTCGTGCGACCGTACACGTATCCAGAAAGGATATGAATATTTCCCCGATATGGGGCATTCGCTGGCCTTTGAAACTTATTCGCGCGACACAGCCATGGCTAATGGGATCACCATGCAGCTTCCTGCGGAAGGATCCATCCCACGCGAAATGATTCCTTATCAATATCCCGCTACTTCCGAGGGCCGGTTACTGGCAGGCAAGGAACTGGTTTGTGAGCTGAAAGCCGATGATGCCAACCTGGCCAGAGGCAAGGAAATGTTTACGATTTACTGCCAGAATTGCCACGGCGTTGCCGGTAAAGGCGACGGGCACCTGTATACCAGTGGCAAATATACCATGCAGCCTGCATCGCTGGTTTCGGAGCGTATGCTGGCAGCGCCTATTGGCGAAGTATACCATGTAATTACCATGGGATGGAATACGATGGGTGCGCATGGTCCGCAGATCAGGCCCAACGACCGCTGGCTGATAGCCCTTTATGTAAAGAATATTCTTCAAAAGAACTCTAAATAAGCTTCCGTGTATGGATACCAACGTTATTTTTTCAAAGAAATTTAATTATATAACCTATGTCCTGATGGCTCTTGGGGCAATCGGGCTGGTGTATGGTTTCCTCACCGATACCCACAGAACCTGGGCAAACCTGTTGTTAAATAACTATTACTTCCTTTCATTAGCCATAGGTGCCGCTTTCTTTTTCAGCCTGCAGTATATTACCCAGTCAGGATGGTCGGCAATGTTCAGGAGAATACCCGAAGCCGTAATGGCGTATATTCCTTACGCAGCTGTAATTATGCTGGTGATGTTTTTCGGCCTTCACGATATTTATCACTGGTCGCACCCCGACCTGGTGGCAGGCGACGAATTGCTGGCGCACAAAGCGCCCTACCTGAATGTTCCCTTTTTCATGATCCGTATCGTGATATTCTTTGCGGCATGGATCCTGTTAACGCGTTACCTGCGTAAACTTTCGCTGCAGGAAGATGCGCTCGGCGGGATTGAAATGTTCGAAAAAATGGAATTCTGGTCGAAGGTGTTTATTTTCGTGCTGGCAATCACATTTTCGATGGCATCATTCGATTGGATCATGTCGATAGATGCACACTGGTTCAGCACCATATTTGCCTTCAAAAATTTCGGGGCAGCATTTTACCATGGCACCTCACTGGTAGCCCTTATTGCGATATTATTGCATAAAAAAGGATATTTTAAAGACATGAATGAGTATCACCTGCTCGATTTTTCGAGGTATATGTTCGGGCTGAGCATCATTTGGGGATACCTTTATTTTGCACAGTTTGCACTGATATGGTTCGGAAACATCCCTGAAGAAACCATTTATTATGCAAAACGTTGGGACAACAGCTGGAAGATTTTCTTTTACCTCAATTTTGCAATCAATTGGTTTATCCCATTTATTGTATTGCTACCGCAGAAATTCGATAAAAACATAAATATTGTTTATGGCATCTGCATACTGTTGCTGGTTGGATTATACACGGATATTTATGAGCAGGTGATGCCCGATTTCCTGAAATCTCCTTCGATCGGGATTATTGAAATCTGCGTTTTTGCAGGCCTGGCCGGGTTATTCCTGTTTGCTTTTGGCAAAGCCCTGGCTAAAGCACCGCTGATCGCAAAAAACCATCCGTACCTCGAAGAAAGTATGCATCACCATTTACATTAAAATTTCAATTGCTCTGCTGTTTATATAGCTGGTATCAGGCTCATCTGAAATAATTGTTGTGAATAATATTAGTCGGTTGCGGGTAAACAATTCGTGATCGACTATTGTTAATAAAGTCTTAATACTAAGGAACTGGTTTTAATAGCAATACTTTTTTGCTTTTGTTCAGCCAAAACCTTTAATTTGACTCAATTACTACTAACTGACCAAAAAAATATTATAAACAAATGAGAAAAACCATTTCGCGGTTTGTGCTGCTGGCATCACTGGCAGTTTTGTTGTTAACTTCCACTTCTCTACATGCTCAAAATGGTAAAGACCTCGAAGTGGGTATAACCGAACACCTCGACCAGTATGTGCCTGATGACATTGTGCTTACTGATCACACTGGGAAGCAGGTTAACCTTAAGCAAATTATAAATAAACCCACTGTACTTTGTTTTGTATATTTCAGGTGTCCCGGCATATGCAGCCCGCTTATGAATGGCCTCGCCCAGGTGATTGACGCTACCGGACTGGCTTTGGGGAAAGACTACCAGGCACTCACTATCAGTTTCGACAGCCGCGAAAACTGGGAACTAGGTCGGGATAAGAGACTCAACTATTTGAAAAAGCTGAAAGGCAAAGATCCGAACGGATGGACTTTCCTGACAGGCGACAGTGTCAATATTGCCAAAGCAACCAAAGCCCTTGGATTTGGATTTAAAATGGTAAACAACCAGTTTCTGCACGAAGGAGCACTTATCATGATCAGCCCTGAGGGTAAAATTACAAGGTACCTGAAAGGCATTGATTTTCAACCCTTCGAATTTAAACTTGCCGTTATCGAAGCCTCTGAAGGCAAATCGGCACCTACGATGATTAAAGTGTTGAAATTCTGTTACTCCTATGATAAGAAATCGGAACGTTATTCATTGGATATTACCCGCTTAACAGCCACAATAACTATCATTTTTGCAGTTTCCCTTTTAATATACCTGCTGGTTCGCGGACGCAGAAGAAAATTAAATTCAACTAACCAATAATTATACTCACATACATGACCGGAAATTTTACAACTCATCGGATGCCGAGTTACCTTGAGCAGCAAGGAAAATATACAGGCATCCGGGCATGGATCTTATCAACCGATCACAAGCGCATTGCCCTGCTTTACCTGTATTCGCAGCTCTTTTTCTTCTTTGCCGGAGTGGTAATGGGCATATTTATGAAGCTTGAACTGATTGCGCCGGGGCAGCAAATCATGGGTCCGCAAACGTACAATGCATTGTTTACGGTACACGGGCTTACCATGATATTCCTGTTTATTATTCCGGGGCTGGCGGCTTCATTTGGTAACTTCATGATTCCCATTATGATTGGCGCCAAAGATGTTGCTTTCCCAAAGCTGAACCTCTTTTCGTGGTATTTATTTATCCTTGGGGCAATAATTATTTTGGTTGGGATATTTACAGGCGATGGGCCTCCTGATACCGGCTGGACCTTTTATGCACCTTATAGCCTGAAGACCAATACCAACGTGGTGCTGACCGTTTTCGGCGCGTTTGTACTGGGATTTTCGTCTATACTCACCGGTTTAAACTTTATTGTAACCATTCATCGCATGCGCGCACCGGGCATGGGATTTTTCCGTATGCCGTTGTTTATCTGGTCGCTTTACGGAACTGCATGGATACAGCTGCTTGCAACCCCGGTTGTAGGGATAACATTCCTGATGGTAGTGGCCGACAGATTGTTACACATAGGTTTTTTCGATCCGGCTCAGGGTGGCGATCCGATCTTGTACCAGCATTTGTTCTGGATATATTCGCATCCCGCAGTTTACATCATGATATTACCGGCCATGGGCGCCATTACCGAAATTATCACCACTTTCTCCCATCGTACAGTATTCGGGTACAAAGCCATTGCGATGTCGAGCCTTGCCATCGCTTTTGTAGGTTACCTGGTTTGGGGGCATCATATGTTTACATCGGGAATGAGCGAAACAGCCCGACTGGTATTTTCATTCCTTACCTTCCTGGTTGCAATACCCAGTGCCATCAAAGTTTTTAACTGGACAGCCACCATGTACAAGGGCTCCATTTCACTGGAACCTCCATTCTGGTGGGCGATGGCTTTTATTTTCATTTTTATGATCGGAGGTCTTACCGGCCTTGTACTGGGAAGTGTATCCACCGACGTTCACGTTACTGATACCATGTTTGTGGTTGCCCATTTTCATTACATTGTATTCGGTGGAGCAGGCCTTGCATTTTTTGCAGCACTGCATTACTGGTACCCGAAAATGTTTGGTAAAATGTACAACAAAAAAGTCGCTAACCGCGGTCTCTTGTTGTTATTTATTGGTTTCAACTTACTCTACTTCCCGATGTTTATACTTGGAATGATGGGTATGCCACGCAGGTATTACGATTATCTTCCGGAATTTGCAACTCCTAACCTGATATCGACCATTGGTTCGTGGGTACTGGGAACAGCACTGGTAATAGTTGTTGTGAACCTGCTCAGGGCCAAAAAAGGAACGCCCGAAGAAATTGATGACCCCTGGGGTGGCCGGACACTTGAATGGAAAATACAATCCCCGCCATGGATCGAAAATTTTGAGGAGATTCCAACAGTGGAGCATGAACCTTATGAATTAACCGAAAAATAGTCTGTTTATGGAACAAAATCATACCGAACATGTAGATCACTTCGATCCGGTTGCTTCAAAAATAGGCATGTGGCTGTTTATCTTTACAGAGATATTGCTTTTTGGCGGGCTGTTCATTGTTTACTCGGTTTACCGATACAAACACCCGGTTGAATTTCACCTGGCTCACCAGGAACTTGATGTAACTATAGGTTTAATCAATACCATTATTCTGCTGGTAAGTAGTATGACCGTGGCCATGTCGATTACGGCATTACAAACGGGCAATAAAAAACTCACCCTTATTTTTATTGCTGTAACTATATTGCTGGCATTGGTGTTCCTGGTAAATAAGTACTTTGAATGGGGCGCAAAAATCCATCATGATATTTATCCGGGAAGCGAATTCCTGATGAGCCTGAGCAAAGGCGATATGCTTTTCTTTGGTCTCTATTTTTTCATGACAGGCTTACATGCCATACATATCATTGTTGGTGTTGCACTGCTCGGGGTTGTCTTTGCAAAAGTAAAGAACGGATCAGTAAATCAGAACCGATTTTCCCTGCTCGAAAACGGTGGTTTATACTGGCACCTGGTTGACTTAATCTGGATTTTCCTGTTCCCTTTGTTCTACTTAATACATTAATACCATGAGCGAACACAAAAATCATATTTCAAGCTATAAATCGCACATCGTGGTTCTGCTGAGCCTGATCATGCTTACCATACTCACCGTAACCATCACAAGTGTGCACCTGGGTCCTTTCAACACTGCTGCAGCAATGTTAATTGCCTCTGTTAAAGCTGCTATCGTACTGCTCTACTTCATGCATCTGAAGTTCGACGAGAAAATATACCGCTTCATGGTTACACTCGTACTTGCCATTTATGCTGTCGTGATCATCATCACCTTTTTCGATTACTTATACCGTTAAATCTTATGTTCTCAGGAATTTCAAACTTTTCTCAAGGTGTAGATACAGCCTTTGCCGTTATCATAGGGATATCACTTTTTTTCCTGGTCGGCATATCGGCGGTAATTATCTACTTCATTGTAAAATTCAACAAGAAAAAGAACCCGGTAGCTTCCGAAATTGAAGGCAGCACCAAACTGGAAATAATCTGGACCGTGATACCGTTGATCCTGGTTTTATTTATGTTCTGGATTGGCTGGCGTTCGTATATTCCATCGCGCAGGGTACCCGAAGGCGCAATGAAAATAAAGGTTACAGCCCAGATGTG
>CALCJE010000295.1 GCA_937965665.1 uncultured Bacteroidales bacterium | reverse complement strand
GTTGCTTCGTCGTTCCTACTCGCAATGACCTGAAACAACCCTGAAACTCTTCAAACCCTTCAAACCCTATAAACCCCATAACCTTCCATCCCCATTTCCATGTACGAAGTAAGAGCAAAAAAACACCTGGGGCAGCATTTTCTGAAAGATGAAAACATAGCTGCCCGAATAGCCGACAGCCTGTCGCCCACAACAAAACAAGTGTTGGAGGTAGGCCCTGGCACCGGCGTACTTACCAAGTACCTGCTGAGAAAGAATTTCGAGAAATTTGTAGCCGTAGAAATTGACCGCGAGTCGGCGGCATTTTTACGAACCAACTACCCGCAGTTGGGTGAAGGACTGGTAGAAGCTGATCTGCTGCGAATGGATTTTGCAGGGCTATTCGAAGGACAATTTGCTGTAATCGGGAATTTCCCGTACAATATTTCGAGCCAGATCCTGTTCAGGGTGCTCGAAAACCACGACCAGGTGAACGAAGCCGTGGGAATGTTCCAGCACGAGGTTGCTGTGCGCGTGGCAGCACCTCCGGGCAAAAAGGATTATGGCATATTAAGTGTAATGCTGCAGGCATGGTACGATATTGAATATCTCTTTACCGTGGATCCGGGTGTTTTTGCGCCTCCACCTAAAGTACAGTCGGCAGTTATCAGGCTCAGGCGAAACCAGACTACGGATATCGGATGCAACGAAAAACTGCTTTTACAGGTAGTAAAAACAGCCTTTAACCAGCGCCGAAAAACACTGCATAATGCACTTAAACCCCTGGGCGATTATAATGGAGAATTTGCAGGCAAACGAGCTGAACAACTTAGCGTTGCACAATTCGCGAGCCTCACAAACCAGATGCAGGAAATAATGAAAGTATAAAACCTGGCTGACACATATACTAATTTTCTGTATTTATCCGTTAGCCTACTAAAATAATATCACAATGAAGATTTGTAAATATGGCATCACTTTATCGCTGCTCAGGCAGGAAGATATTGAATTTGTAAGCACAAAGCTGATTGAAACTGAAGAACAACCTGCCAACAACCCGGAGCTCGAAAAACTGAAACAGGAACTGAAGCTAAAGGCAGAAGAAACTGCTGCACTGAAAAACCTGTATTACATTATTGAATACAAAGAGGTTAAAATCGGGATGCTCAGCGAGAAAGAGCTCGACTGGAAAACCCGGACCTCAGAAACTGAGCTTAACATATGGGACGAAACATTTACTGACATCCCTGTTGCTGAACTCACTATGCTTTGCCTGCTCGAGAATGGATTCAACTACCTGAACTGGAATACTTATACAACCCGCTGCGCTGATATCAGAATGATTGACCGGCTTAAAAAACTGGGGTTCAGTATCAACAATAAAGCAGAAAAAGACCGTTTGGAACTCAGCCGCGACCGTTTTGAAACTGATGCCGCCACTGAATTAGAACTGGCAAAAGCTTACCTGGACGAAAAATCAGGTGATGGCTACCTGCTGCTCGAATCGGCCGATTATAATACCGGCATTGGCCAGCATTACGAAAACCATTTCCTCCAATCAGGCATCTATCTCCATCGCAGGGGTATAAAAGGCGACAGGATGTATTTCAGGTAATTCTGAAGAAATACCAATCAACAAAAAAGGGGATCCGTTACAGATCCCCTTTTTGTTTTCATTTCGATGAAAAATCCGGAAAACTGAATTTATTTATTCCAGACCGGAAGCCTGCCAGGGGTTGCAGGAGCGCCCAGTTTTTCAACTTCTTTTTCGAGTGCCGGCAATGTATTTTCACCGATCTGTTTCACCTGGTCGTACACGGGCGGGAACTCGGCCATAAGTATGGAATACGCATCGAGTTGAGCTTGTGTGGGTGCCCCGGTGGATCCCCAGTGTGCCCAGGCCATCTTCGACAGACGACTGTTGAACGTTACCGGCGAAGGTGGATTTTCCTCATCGCTTGGGCGGCCGCTGTTGTTATTAAATTTCAGTTTCACGTCCTCCAGTTGTTGCGAAACTTTGTTGATCTTTTCACGTAAAAGGGTATTGTCACCCGGAACTGCATTGAGTGCATTTTGCAGGCTATAGGAGCGTTTCAGCAGGTCGTCAGTATACTCGCCGGTTCCACTCATCACGCGGGTGAGTTCGGCCACTTTTTTCTGAAACTGTGCCAGGGCAACTTTATCGGTAGCCGGCAAGGTGGCATTATTCAGGGTAACGGCATTAAACTCAACAGGACCGGCCAGTTGTTTCACGCTGTCGCGAACCGTTATGGAAAGACTTACTTTATACTTACCGGGCATCACAGGGATACCGCTACGTGCTGCTGCAAAAGGATCGTATTTTTCACTTCCATCAACCGGGGATTTATCGCGGTAACGCAGATCCCAGTTTATACGGTTTATTCCGGAAGATGGTGCTTTGTTGATGCGGCATATTTCGTTGCCTGCCTCGTCGGTAATGGTAAAAGTAAGATAAGCCGGGATTTCCTCACGTTCCTTTCGCAAATCAGCATCGGTAGGCTGTGGAATCCGTTCTCCTTTTTCGAAAAGCTTAGCTTCCTTACCCTGGCGCATATCTTTCAGCGACTTGGGAGCCTCTTTCAGGTAGTATGTAAAAACTGCCCCGAAGTCAGGATTTTTTGCCACAAAATAAGTGGAACCCTGCCCGTATTTGGTATCGGACGGGATATACATCAGCGCATCTTTCACAGGGAAAAGATGGGCATCTTTGGCAAGAATATCTTTATTTACCAGGCGCAGCGGCGAATAATCATCCATAATATAAAATCCACGGCCAAAGGTTGCCACAGCCAGGTCGCTTTCTCTTTTCTGAATAGTGATATCGCGAACAGGAACTGAAGGCATTCCGTTGGAAAGTTTTACCCAGGTTTTGCCTCCGTCGTTGCTGAAATAGAAACTAAATTCGGTGCCCACAAACAAAAGATCGGGATTTATGAAATCCTGCTGAATGCTGTGAACGGTTTCATCTTTTGGAAGGTTGGCGGCTATGGATGTCCAGCTTTTTCCTTTGTCCATACTTTTCAGGAGATATGGTTTAAAATCGTCGCGCAGGGTATTATCAAACGAAGCAAAAACCACGTTTGCATCGAAGCGCGAAGCCATCAGGTCGCTTACATAGGTATTTTCAGGTACGCCAGGGAATTTATCCGTTTTGTTCCATGTTTTGCCGCCATCGTCGGTAACCTGTATCACTCCGTCATCAGTTCCTACAAACAACAGGTTTTCCTTCACAGGCGATTCGTCCATCGATACAATGGTTCCAAACAGCGAGGTGGATACATCTTTTGCAACGGCATCATAGCTCCAGTATTTACCCATTACAGGCCAGGTATTGCGGTCAATTTGCGCGGTAAGATCATCGCTGATCACCTGCCATGAGTTGCCACGATCGTCGCTGCGGAAAACCTTGTTGGCAGCACAATACAACCGTGTAGGCGAATGTGGGCTGAGGATCAACGGGGTATTCCAGTTCCAGCGGTAGGTAAGTTCGTCCTTGCGGGGCTCAGGACGGATATCAACCGATTCCTGGCTTTTGCGGTCGTAGCGCACCATGCCACCATACTGCGATTCGGAATAAACAATATTGGGATCCACGGGGTCAATTTGCGACCAGAATCCATCGCCGCCACAGGTTACAAACCACTCGTCGCTGGTAACCCCTGACCCGCTGATGGTGCGCGAAGGTCCGCCAAAGCTGTTGTTGTCCTGGGTACCACCGTACACATAATAAAAAGGCGCTGAATTGTCGACCTGAACCCTGTATAGCTGTGTAACAGGCAGGTTCGATTTGAAAACATATTCCTTGCCGCCATCAAAGCTTTCGTAAATACCTCCATCGCCGCCAATAAACATATGCTGTGTATCCGAAGGATCAATCCAGATGGCGTGATCGTCGACATGGCGTTTGTTATTGCCAATGGCACGCCAGGTTTTGCCTCCGTCGAGGCTAACCTGCGAAACGGTTTCGGCCGAGTATATCTTATTTACATCGATCGGATCGCAGTAAATTTCGTTGTAGTATTGTCCCTGGGCGGAATGATCGCTCATTTTCTGCCAGGTAGCCCCACGGTTGGTGCTGCGGAAAAAACCACCTGCATCGCCGGCAGCTTCAATAATTGCATACACGTAATCAGGGTTTACCGGTGAGATAGCCAGGCCAATACCACCCATGTCTGCACCCGGGAGGCCGCTTTTCAGCTTATCCCAGGTTTCGCCGCCATCAACAGATTTATAAATAGCAGTTTCGGGACCTCCGCCAATTTTTGTAAACACATGCCTGCGGCGTTGCTCACTGCTGGCATACAGCACTTTCGAATCGCGCGGATCCATAATCACATTATTAACACCGGTATTTTCGCTGATGTCGAGAATCTTTTTCCAGGTTTTGCCACCATCGGTAGTTTTATACAGTCCACGGTCGCCGCCCGGTCCCCATGCCGAACCTTCGGCAGCTACGTATACTACGTCGCTGTTTTTAGGATCAATCAAAATATTACCAATATGTTCCGAGTTTTTGAGGCCCATGTTTTTCCACGATTTGCCTCCGTCGATGCTCTTATATACACCGTCACCATAACCCAGGGCACGCTGGTGGTTGTTTTCGCCTGTGCCCACCCAAACCACGCTGGTATTGTTGGGATCCATAACCACAACCCCGATGGAGTATGATTTCTGACCATCGAAAACAGGTTCGAAGGTGGTTCCGTTGTTAACGGTTTTCCACACATGGCCTGATGCCACAGCCACAAACCATTCGCTATGGTTGTTGGGGTTCACGGCAAAATCGGCTATACGCCCCGATGTGAATGCAGGACCAATTGAACGCCATTTTAAACCACCGAAAGTTCCTGACTTGAGGGTGTCGGATTTTGCTTCCTGTTTGGCAGCTTCCTTTTTTTCCTTGGCTGGTTTTGCTTTCTGCGCAGCAGCAGCAACACCGGAAAATAAAATAACAGCTAACAGCACGGCCGCTATCAAGCTATTAAATAAACCTGGAGATGTTTTTTTCATTCTGATGAAAGGTTTGGTTAGTATATGTTGGGATTTTTTTCCTGGAGTAATGAATAAAAACAGAATGCTTTTAACAAAGATGGAATTTTATCGCGAACAAAACCACCGAATCTTAATAAAATATGTAAAAAACCGGATCGGATCGGTGAATTACTCTTAAAACCTGTTAAAACGCATATACATACACAACCTATTTATCATATCTTTGACCATTGATTTAAGCATATTAAAATCATCAGCCACATTCGCACTTTTTATTAATTTAATTTTTTATTGTATGAAAAAAGGCCATCTTCTTACCGCACTGACAATCGGACTGTTTCTTTCAGGTTTTACAAACTTAAGCGCTCAAAACACAACATTCAGGCTATCGGATTATAAAAACCCGGATTACCTGTACCAATCACTCGATTTGAATTTCGGGCTAACCAGCAATGCGAGTTATAACAAACTGACTGGTTTTAACGACGGAAACCGTAAGTCGTTTTCGCTCAACACCCAGGCCGGGGCGTCTTATTCGAGATACCTCAATTCAGCTAAGGCACAAGGCGAATTCTGGTCGTATTTTAATGCCGGAATAGGTTCAACCAGTGGCAATTACCAAAATACAAATGGCACTTCCGATATTGAGAACAAAGTTAACTCGTCGAACCATAAAGAATATCTAGATTTGGCCGGGCTTCACAGGTTTTATAATCCCAAGCAGGAATATATTGAAATAAACGGGGCGCTTACCATCGACAACAGGGGAAACTCGGAAAGCAATAAATCATGGCAGAATAATGCACTTAATACCTCGCAGGAAACCAAAGAAAAAGACTTTTACAACCAGGTGAGCGCTTCATTTTTAATCGGGAAAGGGCGCATAGAACAGGTTCAGGATGCCCGGATGGCATTGTACGTGCTCGATGATCTGCGTGCATTGAATCGCGAAAAACGTGCGGTAACAGATGAGGATGTAGTGGCACTTGCACAATTGATGACAAAACTGAAATACAAACGCTTTTTCGACTACCGCTTAAGAAATATAGCAGAAATTACAGCCATTGATTCGTTGTTACAACAGTCGGGCATTGTTAGTGCCGCCGATGCTGCGTATTTCACTTCGTTAAATGATAACTGGGCCTATGCCAACAACCCGGTGAGGCAAGCCGGACACAGGATTTATACAGGATTAGAAGCTGGTTTCAATTATAGTTATCAATACGAAAAAATGGATAATATCTTTCCTGAAGACCTTGTTGGAGAGCGTACCTCAAAAAATAAAATGGCTGCGCTGAAACTGGTAGTAGGCTATGCTTACGAAAAACCCAGCAGCCGAAGCTGGCAGAATTTTGCCCATGTGAAAGGGGGTGTCGGAATACAGCAGTATTACCAGAACCGGGTAAACAACATTGAACCAGATCCTGAAACCGAAAACAAATTCTATACAGATGTTCTTCCGGCAATCGATTTTTCGGGCGACTGCGGGTTTGGCTATTATCCCAATTCACGCACCTGGTTAACTTTAAGCTGGTACCTGAACAGCAGCTGGCAATCTATGAAGGAGGGCGAAACCAAATCAGATAAGCCCGACCACACAAATGCATTTAATATTTACACGGGTCCACAGTTTTCTGCCTATTTTTATCTTTCAGAAAAACTCAGGTTAAATCTATCATACAACGCGCAGTTTTATTATAAACACGATAACTTCGAAACCGAAACCGAAGGTGTAACTGATAAAGAATACGACAACACCTATTGGGGCCAGGCTGTTAATGCATCACTTACCTACAGTTTATTTTAACCAGCAGGTTAACCAGGTATGTGCTCTACCGATCGGGGATACCGGTAAAAAATATGGGAATTAAATTCAGCTGCATACAACCATTCAGCCGGATTAATTCCCTTTATTTTTTGAAAGTTGTAACGTGCGATACAACTGGGCAAAAGTGTGATTGCTTGCGAATTAAGTATTACTTTTGTGAGAGGCTAAACCAATACTTCATTGAGGAACGTTGTACAACTGATTACCGGAAGCAAAAGCGATATTGAGCGGGACCTGGTTCACGGGTGCCTGCGCAATAACCGCATTGCCCAGCGCGACCTCTACCATAGGTATTGCGATGCCATGTTCACCATTGCATACCGCATTGTAAATAACCGCGACGATGCCCACGATGCGCTGCAGGATGCTTTTATACAGGTGTTCCGCGACATAGGACAGTACCGGTTCGATTCAACGCTGGGAGCCTGGATAAAAACCATTGTTGTGCGTACTTCGCTCAGGCTGCTTTCGAAAAACCGCAACCTTGCCTTCGCCGATCTTGAAGAAGCAAAAAGCGATGAAATGATCCTGATACCCGATACCCTCGACAGCGAGTACCTCGAAAAGGTAATCCTTTCGTTACCTGATGGATACAGAACTGTTTTCCTGCTTACCGAAGTTGAAGGATTTTCGCACGAAGAAACAGCCAACATGCTCGGAATTTCAACAGGAACTTCGAAATCGCAGTTGCATCATGCAAAAAAAATGCTCAAAAACCGGCTTGCTGCATTGATGGATGAATAACATGGACGAAAAAAACAAACATATTAAAATGAGGCTGAGCGAGCAATTGCCAAAGCATGCTGCTGACCCCGGTACATGGGAGCGTATGTCGGCAAAGCTTGATGCGCTTGACGCCGAAGCTGCTTACCAGCAAAAGCTGCAGGAGCTTCCGGTGCATGCACCCGACGAAGGCACCTGGTCCATTATTTCGCGCCGTCTCAACAGGGCAATTTACCTCAGAACCTCCATTCGCATTGCGTTGTCGGCTGCTGCCGGTTTATTGCTATTCTTTACCGTTTCGAAGTTTGCCGGGCTAACGACCGAAAAAGCCATGCAGCCTCAGGATCAAAAACAGGAAACATCGGTCACCCAACCCAGGGAAACAGGAAATACCAACGCTCCCGCCACCAGCCTTATACCAGCAGCCAACAGCAAAACACTAGCTTCGGGGCAACCTTCAAAACATAATTCAACAGGAACGCAAAACATACAAAATACAGGTAAAACCGTGGGTAGTAACCTTGCGGAAAACCCTGAAGCAACTACGGCTGCTGTTATAGATCAGCAAAAGATAATGGCTTCATTATTTGCCAAACCTAATGCATTATCTGTACCCGATACAGCACCTGCGTTGGCAGCTCAAACACCAGCGGAAACTCATGATGCATCGGAAACCAATGATGGAAACAGGCTGTCTCCCGAACAGATCATTGCACTGTCAAACCCGCTGGTTACGCCTTTCAATTATAACAGGAACATCGTAAAGGAAACTTCAAAAACCCCGCAATTAACGGACACCGAATTGAGCAGCATGCCCACAACGCCTGCTCATACTTCGAACTCAAACCATTTTGCGCTGGCAATGGGTTATCTGCCTGAAAATATCAACAATGGAACTGACAATTCTGTATTCTACAATGTGGATCTCACTGCCATGTACAATAAGGAAAAAGTGAGGTTCAACACGAGTATTGGTATGGCATATAACCAGGAACAGCTTGAAATCAGCATGAACTACGATGTTAAATCACCGGTTACCGCTATGGGACCTGGCGGCAAGATAGACACCATAAGTTACAATACCGCCAGCCTTGAGTCGGAGTATGTCGGCTCCGAAAAGCACCAGTATTTCACGTATAACCTCGGTTTGGGACGCAGGCTTTTCAGCAAAGGAAAATTTTCGACCTGGCTCAATGCAGGTGCAGGTTTCGGAATCAGGCTCAATAACCCCGACCTGGTATCGACCACCGAAAAATCGCTCAAAAACCAGTATAACGCCAGCATCACCAGGGTAAATACTTCGAAGCCGGTTTATAATGATGTAAATGTGAACTTTGTAACAGGCATCGACTTTAACTATGAAGTCCTCAACCGGTTAAGCATATATTTTACCCCCACAAGCCGATGGTATTTTAAACCAGTGTTATCATTAAATAACCAGCCTACCGACGAGCTTACACTCGGATTTAAAACCGGTATAAAGTTTGATTTCTGATGCCGTAGCGATATCTTTGTGCAAACTCCGGCAACATGAAAGTTCTGCTCACTTCCATCTTTTCCTTACTGGTATTTTTTTGTAATGCACAGCAACCGCGTCGCGACTTTATCATTCCTGTAACTGAGCCCGAAAATGTTTCATCGCTGAAAAGCCTCGAAGCAAAATTTGTGGCTGATTTACTGCAGGGCGCGGCTCCATTAACCGTAAAATTCACTGACCAATCGAGTGGCAGTCCAATCAGCTGGAAATGGCATTTCGGCGACGGCGACAGCAGCATGGCTCAGCATCCAACCCATACCTATGCGGCTTATGGCCAGTTCACGGTAAAACTTACCATTTCTGATGGTGTTAATGGTTTTGCCCTTGAGAAAAAGGATTACATCAAAGTTACACCCAATTATGTGAGTTGCGACACCTTGCATTACCCACTGCCCGAACCACTTACTTATTACGCCATTCCCGGTAAAGGGTATGTAACGGGAAATAACACTTACAACGATAAAGCTGTTTGCGATTATTTCGAAAATATGCAGCCTAACCTGGCTGTTACAGGGATGATTTACAGGTTCTCAAAGGCAAAACAATCGGCAGGACACAACGAAAAAATACCTTTACAAATCTGGAAATTCGACCCCTCAAGCGGCAAACCCGGTGTCTTACTCAGGTCGGATACCGTGTTGCTCTCCACACTGGTTAGTGATGTAACCAATAACAGGTATACCACCGTCGATTTCGACACACCATTCCAACCCGGGGGCTCGTTTTTTGCAGGCGCCAGGTTTCCGGTCCTCACGGGCGATACACTGGCTTTCTGGTCGACAGGACCCGGCAAAGTTCCGGTTAATACGGCCTGGATTCTTCAGAATACCAACAACTGGATTTCAGCCCCCGACTTGTGGACCCAGCAGGGCGGACTCATCATTTCGAATGCCATATTCCCAAAAGTATGCCTGCTTAATGCCGTTGATCATACCCTGGCACCAGCCTCATTTGCCATCTGGCCAAACCCGGCCCATGAATATATTTCCCTGGTTAATCAACAGGATATCAAGGAATTTTCACAATACTTTATCAGTGACCTGGCAGGAAAAATACTTCTCAGCGGAAAGGTTTCGCAAACCATGGATACCACCATCGATGTACGAATGCTTAAACCAGGTATCTACATGTTAAACATCAAAGGGAATCGTACCTATTTTTCGTCGAAACTGATAATCAAATAAGGCTTTCCTGAAATTTGCCATTTCTTCCGGCAGGCAAAGCTTGCTTTCAGCTTCAGTATTCATTATATTTGTAGATCAGATTTCACAATTTAATAATTCTGAAAATGGATAAGATATTAGTTGCTGTCGATCTTTCGGATCTTGCGAGTGCAGCAGTTGAATATGCCGCTGTATTGGCAGGTGCATTCAAAAGCCAGGTCCATATACTTCACGTGGTGATACCTGTTCCAACCTACATCGGGAACGAAGTGGTGCAACCCGTGATTGCTGCCGATTCGGAAGAAGAATTCGACCAGATAAAAGCCGACCTGGCATCCATGTCGGAATACCTGCACAAGCGTAATATTGAATCGGATTACGAACTTGTCAAAGGCCCGGTAGTGGAGACCATTATTGAAAAAGCCATCGCGCTGAATGTCCGCCATATTATACTGGGTGCCCACAACCATGGTTTCCTTTACAGGGCATTTATCGGCAGTGTGTGTTCGGGCGTAATAAAACACAGTCCCTGCCCGGTTACCATTATTCCTTCAAAATAGAAGCGGGTGAAGTCTGCTATCGCGGATTGATCCGTTAAAGAAGCACAACCCAACACCATTGTTCAGGTTATATTTCATCTCCTGATGGTATAGTTCCACAACCATGAATCCAGTGATGATTGCTCCCTGTGGAATAAACTGCGAGGTTTGTTCAGCTCACCTTCGGAATAAAAATGTGTGTAATGGATGCTTGTGCCAGGTTGGATACAAATCTAACTCCTGCCAGTATTGCATCATCAGGAATTGCGAAGCCCTGCAAGCAACCCCGGAGCATTTCTGTTACGACTGCCCGAAATTTCCATGCCTTCGTTTAAAACAACTCGACAAGCGTTATAGAACCCGGTATAATACCAGCCCCATAGAAAACCTGAAAATCATTAAAAATAACGGGCTATCCCATTTTATGGAGCTGGAAATTGCTAAATGGCATTGCCCGACTTGTGGCGGCACCATCTGTATGCACAAAGGATATTGTATAAACTGCCGAAAGAATTAACCGGATTTTCTCATTCCTGAGAAAGTAATACTAATACATTCAGCAGGTTTCGCAGATAAAGGATTCCGGATACCTGCTTACTTTATTTCCTATCTTCTAACATCTTTCTCATTTCAAACACAGATATTGTATCAGCATGTAATGGAATACTTTATGACCAAATAAATTCACTTTTACCGCACTAACTACCATTAAAATTCGTTTTTAGGAGGATTCTCCTACAGGTTGTGTATGTGATACAACCGGAGTGTGGGCATTTGCAAATTATATTATTGATTACCATACGATTAAATATTCGTAATAGATTCAATTTCTTGTTTTTTTGCCATGACGCAAAAGAACGAAAAAGTCTAGGCTGTATAGAAATTTCATACATCTGTATGCCTCGGTAACCTCGCAAAACAAGGCTTGATGTGGCAGAACATCATCCAGGCAGCACGTGAAGCTGTGTTTTGCGCGAAAATACCTCCGGTTTAGAACTGCAATGTATTTTTCGAAAGCCTAGAATTTTTATTCGCTCATTGCTCATGTTTAAAGGAGCTCATGAAATCGCTTTGTTATTCGCTTCGCTCATGAGACCGCTTCGCTAAGTTCGCTAAGTTGCTACTTTTTATTCATGCAAAAAGTAGAAAAAGCGAATAGAAAAGGCAAAATCTGTTCAAAACGAATAAAGTCAAAAAGTTACTACAAACTTAAATGCTTCTGAATTCACAATTTTGTCAGGAAGGATTCCAGAATCTCTCTTACTTCCTGTTTTTGCCACCCAGCAACTGGTCGGCAAGGGCCGGCTCGCCGATTTTGGCTAGTGATTGCCTGATCCATTGCCTGTTTTCGGGCTTATACCAGAAGAAAAACTTTCGCTGCTCTTCTTTCTCCTGCCGGCTGCGGGCTGTAAAAACCTGCTCGCCGGTATAAGGATGAATTCCCGAATAATAAATAGCGCTGGCCAGGGTAAGTGGTGTTGGTGTAAAATCCTGCACCTGCTCCAGCTGAAAACCAAGCTCGCGGGTTTCGCATGCCAGATGGGCCATATCGCTGAGACGGCTGCCGGGGTGGCTCGAAATAAAATAAGGGATAATCTGCTGCCGCAATCCTTCCTGTTTATTAAGCGCATCAAAAACTTGTTTGAACTGGTGAAACAGCTTAAATGAAGGCTTACGCATGATTTTGAGGATATGGTCGCTGGTATGCTCGGGAGCAACTTTGAGCCGGCCCGAAACATGATTCTTCACCAGGTTGCGGGTATAATCGGTCAAGCCGAATCGCTTGTCATCATTGGCACTCCGGCCGACCAGCATATCATAACGGATTCCACTTCCTATATAAATTTTCCGGATCCCTTTTATAGCCGATGCCTTTTTGTACAAACTGGTAAGGGGTTTGTGGTCGGTGTTCAGGTTGTTACAAATGGAAGGGAAAATACACGACGGCCTCTTACATTTTTCGCAGATATCGAGGTCGAAGCCTTGCATCCTGTACATATTGGCCGAAGGGCCGCCCAAATCCGAAACGTTACCATTAAAATCGGGCATTTTACTGATGGCTTCAACCTCGCTGAGAATTGACATTTCCGACCGGCTCGAAATAAACTTCCC
Source organism: uncultured Bacteroidales bacterium (assembly GCA_937965665.1). Classification (GTDB taxonomy): domain Bacteria; phylum Bacteroidota; class Bacteroidia; order Bacteroidales; family UBA4417; genus UBA4417. The sequence continues at coordinate 14,790 of CALCJE010000295.1, read as the reverse complement.
CTGGTGTGCGCTGAGGGTACAAAAAGCACAGCCTCCAAAACATCCGCGGTGCATGGTAACCGAATGCCTGATCATTTCGTAAGCCGGCACCACTCCCCTCTTTTTGTATTTGGGATGGGGCAACCGGGTATATGGCAAAGCGTACACGGCATCCAGCTCATCCGAAGTCATAAGCGGGAAAGGCGGATTTATAACCACGGCCTGCTCACCGGTATGCTGTATCAGCCTCCGGGCCGAAGCCTTATTACTTTCCTGCTCAATATGTTTAAACGATTCGCCAAATGCCTTTTTGTCTTTCAGGCAGGCGGTGAAAGAGGGCAGCGTTATTGATTTATCCTTGATTTCGAATTCTTTGGCCGCAGCTTCAGGTACTACAAAACCGGTTTGAGGTACATCGGTTATCCAGCCGGGTTCGGGGTTTTCGGCTAGTCTTTTCAACACTTCCACAATTCCTTTTTCGGCCATGCCATACACCAGCAAATCGGCGCCACTATCAATGAGCACCGAAGGTTTCAGCGTATCCGACCAGTAGTCGTAATGGGCAAGCCTGCGCATGCTGGCTTCAATTCCACCAATTACAACCGGCACTTCGGGATAAAGCTTTTTCAGGATACGCGAATACACCACCGTGGCGTAATCGGGCCTGAAACCAGCTTTGCCGCCAGGGGTGTAGGCATCATCGGACCTCAGCCTTTTTCCTGCCGTATAATGGTTCACCATGCTGTCCATATTACCGGCAGCTACAGCAAAACAAAGCCTCGGTTTGCCAAATTTGCGAAAATCGCGCAAGTCGTCTTTCCAGTTTGGCTGGGGAACAATGGCAACTGTAAAACCTGCATTTTCGATAACCCGGGCAATAACGGCTGTTCCAAAAGCAGGATGGTCAACATAGGCATCACCCGAAATAATAACAACGTCAACTTCAGTCCAGCCACGGGCCAGCATTTCGTCGCGGGTAATGGGCAGCCATGCATTGAGGGGAAGTTGTTCCATACAGTTGCTAAAAATTTCGGCAAAGATACACATTGATACAGAATATGTTGAAAAATGCATGCGTGATGCGCTGAAGACAACCGAACGGCAGGTTAACAGCAACTTAAATTATCCTGGCTAACAACTAAAAAAGATGCCAGTGAAAATGACCAGGTACATCAGAAAAAAATACCAGACAAACCGATAATTGAATTACCTTTGCCCTTCATTTCAAAACAAACGCAGGAATGTAAAATTCACCAGTATTTACGATCATAAAAAGGGCGACCTATGATTCAGACTATTAAGATAGGCACGATTAAGTGGCATTATATTGAAGACCCCTCAGATGAGGACCTCGGATTTCTGAAAGACAATTTTCACTTCCACCCACTCGATATTGAAGACTGCCGAAGTGTGAATCAACGACCTAAGATCGACATCTACGATGATTATTATTTTCTCATCCTGCATTTCCCGCATTACGACCGGTGGAACCGTTTCCTGAAAACCAAGGAGGTTAAAATCTTCTGGGGCGAAGGATACATTATTACCATTGGCAAACCCCACTGGGTAGTAAGCAGCCTGTTTAACAGCGCCAAGGAAATGAACGATCCATACGAAATACTACAGGCAGGAACATCGGATGCCCTGCTGTATAAAGTACTGGAAAAACTGATGCAGGAAACCCTTTCGCTTATCAGCAAACTGGGAATTGAGCTGGAACTTATAAATCGCGAACTTTTTGGCAAGAAAGCTGAAAAAACCATCGAACGTATTTCGCTCACCAGGCGAAACATGATATTGCTGAACACCATTTTTAAACCGCAGCTGAGGCTTTTCCAGAAATTTGAATCAGGACAGATTGAAGGTTATGCCGAAAACATGGAAGAATACTGGGGTAACATTCTCGACTACTACCAGAAAATGTGGGATATGATTGAAGATTACGAGGAACTGATTGAAGGCTTGTCGAAAACTTTCGATTCGATGCAGACCAACCGCAGTAACGAAATCATGAAAGCGCTCACGCTCATTTCGTCAATCCTGCTTCCGCTCACATTTATTGCCAGCCTGTACGGCATGAATGTAAACCTGCCCATGATGCACGAAACGCACACGTTCTGGGTTTTGATGGCCAGCATGCTGCTGATTTCGGCAGGATTTATTTATATGTTTAAGCGAAAAAAATGGATGTGAGAACTCACATTTCGTTTTTCAGTTTATTCCGTCTTTCCAATTTCCTTGAGTCCCATTATTTCCTCCTGCCTGAGAATTGATTCCTCGTGCAGCAGCTGCAGTAGTTTAAACAGGAAATCCTGGCTCAGGCCTATGCGCGAACCCAAGTTGAGCCTGTCGTAAAAAATATCGCGCCAGCGTTTTATCTGAAGGATTGTAATATTGTTTTCCTTTTTATATTGCCCGATTTCGTCGACAATCTTCAGTCGCTTACTAAGTATATCAAGCAATTCGGCATCCATTTTATCAATTTCGCGCTGCAGCTTTTCAAGTTTCGACTCAAATTCTTTGTTCCCTGTAGTTTGTCTCACTACCAGTGCATTGATCAGTATCTCCAGGTCTTCGGGAGTTACCTGCTGGCTGGCATCGGTTAAGGCATGATCCGGATCGAGGTGCGATTCTATCATCAGTCCGGCCATTTCGAGGTCGAGGGCTTTCTGGCTTACCGGTAACAGCAGGTCGCGTCGACCGCAGATATGACTCGGATCGCAAATTACAGGCAAACCCGGAACGCGTCGTTGTAACTCAATGGGAATTTCCCACATGGGCTGGTTGCGGTACAAGGCATGATGGTAATAATAAAATCCGCGATGTATAGCAACTAGTTTTTGTATCCCGGCATGATTAAGTCTTTCGAGGGCACCCAGCCAAAGTCCGACATCAGGGTGCAGCGGGTTTTTAACCATTACCGGTATATCCACTCCTTGCAGCACGCCTGCCAGTTCCTGCACCGAAAACGGATTTACGACGGTTCGGGCTCCCAGCCAAAGGATATCTATTTTGTGCTTGAGGCATGCTTCAACATGCGCGGGATGGGCAACTTCAACGGCAGTGAGCAAGCCGGTTTCGCGCTTAACCTCGGTAAGCCACTCCAGCCCTTTTTCGCCAACACCTTCGAACGATGACGGACGGGTGCGCGGTTTCCACAATCCGGCCCTGAATACCTTCACCTGGTTTATAGCAGCCAGTTTGCGGGCTGTGCCCATTACCTGGTCGTGGCTTTCGGCACTGCAAGGCCCCCCGATAATTAAGGGTTTGCCCCCTGTGGGCAGCCATTCGCTGAGCGGTAATATATCCAGGTGTTTTTCCATAATTTTTGATCAGGTAAATGTAAACAAAACATTTCAAATTAGCTTTCGTTGGCTTCGGTGATAAAAAAATCTTACCCAAGGAGCAGTACTCAAATCCCGGAAGAATCACAAATATTTGCTTATCTTTGCACTTTGGCTTACAAAACAAGTTGCAATTACCTAATTACAAAGCTTTTATGTCGGAATCGAGAAGAACAAAAATTGTTGATTTACTCAAAACTCCTGAAAAAACAGGTATCGGAAACAGTGTTACCATTAAAGGTTGGGTTCGTACCAAGCGGGGAAATAAAAATGTTGCTTTCATTGCACTGAACGACGGATCAATCATACATAGCATACAGGTAGTAGTTGACCTGGCCAACTTCGATGAAGAAGTTCTGAAATCGATTAGCACCGGGGCATGTATCTCGGTAACCGGAACCCTGGTTGAATCGCCGGGCGCCGGTCAATCAGTCGAAATACATGCAACCCATATCACAGTGTATGGCACTGCCGATCCGGAAGTGTACCCCTTACAGAAAAAAGGCCACACGCTCGAATTCCTGCGCGAGATCGCACACCTGCGGCCACGTACCAATACCTTCGGCGCAGTGCTCCGCATCAGGCATAACATGGCATATGCCATTCACAAATATTTTAACGATAAAGGCTTTTACTACATACACACCCCCATTATTACGGGATCGGATGCCGAAGGGGCTGGCGCCATGTTCAGGGTAACAACACTGGATATGAACAACCTGCCAAAAACCGAAAACAACGAGATTGACTACTCGCAGGATTTCTTCGGTAAAAGCACCAACCTCACGGTTTCGGGTCAGTTGAATGGAGAACTTGCTGCCATGGCGCTTTCCGAAATTTATACTTTCGGGCCTACTTTCCGTGCCGAAAACAGCAATACGCCACGCCACCTGGCCGAATTCTGGATGATAGAGCCCGAAATGGCTTTTTACGATATCGTGGATAACATGGACCTGGCAGAAGATTTCCTGAAATACCTGATCCGTTATGCCCTCGAAAATTGTTACGACGACCTTGAGTTCCTTCAGAAAATGTACGATAACGAACTGATCGAACGCCTGAAATTTGTTACCGGCAACCAGTTCGAAAGACTCACTTATACCCGCGCCATAGAGATTCTGCTGGCATCAGGACAGAAATTTGAATTCCCCGTTTCGTGGGGTGTCGACCTGCAATCGGAACACGAACGATACCTGGTTGAAAAAGTCTTCAACAAACCTGTTATCCTTACCGACTACCCGAAGGAGATAAAAGCATTTTACATGAAACAGAATGACGATGGCAAAACAGTACGAGCCATGGACGTTCTTTTCCCGCGGATAGGTGAAATTATCGGCGGATCGCAACGCGAAGAGGATTATGAAAAACTGATGTCGCGCATCCAGGAATTGCAGATTCCCGAAAAGGATATGTGGTGGTACCTCGAAACCAGGAAGTTCGGAACCGCACCACATGCCGGTTTTGGACTGGGATTTGAAAGGCTGATGCTCTTTGTAACAGGCATGGCCAATATCCGCGACGTAATTCCATTCCCCCGTACACCACAAACAGCCGAATTTTAATCCGGGTAACCCTATAACTTTTTAAGGTTAGTGCAATTAATCAAAAAGAGGTATCTTTGAATTAGTGAACACACAACCCATTTAAAATTATGCTCAACCAACGCCTTCAACAGAAATTACTTCAGAAACTTTCGCCTCAGCAGATCCTGCTGATGAAGCTTCTGCAAATTCCTTCGATGGCTCTCGAACAACGTATCAAGCAGGAGATTGAAGAAAATCCTGTGCTGGAAATCGATGAAGATTACGACCAGAACAGCGATAACGATTCGGATGAATATGGTGATAACGACACTGATAAAAACGACGATATTCAGAATGATGTCGACATCAACGATTACCTGAGTGATGACGATGTACCATCGTACAGGCTGAATGCCAACAACAGCTCGGCCAACGATGAGCATAAGGAAATGCCCATGACCGCGGACACGGGTTTTCACGAATCACTGCTCTCACAACTCGACCTGAAAGATTTCCCGCCACAAAAGCGTACCATAGGCACCACCATTATTGGTAACCTCGACGAGGCCGGATACCTGCAACGTGACATCAGTGCCATGGTCGACGACCTGGCATTTACCCAGGGTGTAACTACCACGGTTGCAGAAATAGAGCAAATGCTGAAGGTGGTTCAGAGTTTCGAACCTGCCGGCGTGGCTGCCCGAAACCTGCAGGAGTGCCTTATTCTGCAGCTTAAACGAATAGCGCCCTCGCCTTCAGTGAAACTGGCTATTACCATTCTCGACCGTTGTTTCGAAGATTTCAGCAAAAAACATTACGATAAAATACTGAAACGCACCCACTCCGAAGAAGACGACCTGCGCGAAGCCATTAACGAAATATTAAAGCTCAATCCCAAACCCGGGAGTGCCTTCAGCGCCTCGATGTCGGGCAACCAATACGTGATCCCTGATTTTATTATCGAGAACAAAGATGGTGTGCTCGAACTCACCCTGAACCAGCGCAATATGCCCGAACTCAGGTTAAGCCGTACCTACACCGATATGCTGGAAACTTACGGCGAAAACAAAAACAGGAAGGAGAAAAACGATTCGCAGCGTGATGCTGTTGTGTTTATCAAACAGAAAATTGATTCTGCCCGCTGGTTTATCGAAGCCATAAAACAAAGACAGGATACACTCTATGTCACCATGAAATCGATCATGGACTACCAGCAGAAGTATTTTCTGGAAGGTGATGAAACCATGCTTCGCCCCATGATCCTGAAGGACATAGCCGAACGCGTCGGGCTTGACATTTCTACGATTTCGCGCGTTGCCAACAGCAAATATGTACAAACGCCTTTCGGGACATTCCTGTTAAAAAGCTTTTTCTCCGAATCCATACAAAACGACCAGGGAGAAGAAATTTCGACCCGCGAGATTAAAAAAATACTTTCGGATTGCATAGCTGCCGAGAAAAAAGGCAAACCGCTCACCGACGAAGAATTAACTGCCATCTTAAAACAGAAAGGCTATCCCATTGCCCGGCGCACCGTGGCAAAATACCGCGAGCTTCTCAATATCCCGGTTGCACGGCTGCGTAAAGTAATGTAATAAATTCTGCCTCATTTAAGCACAAAACACATTTTCAATCTGGCATCTAAAGGTTCGGCACGACTCAATGTACTGCCGGCCCAAATGCCGTTCATACAAAAACATTTTATACAATGCCAGTTCCTGATCTGCGGTTTTCGAAATTCCTTTCATACGTTCTTCACCCCCTGATTATTCCCACATTTGCAACAGCGGCCCTGCTGATGCGTCCGGATTTGTATTCAATTGTATTGCCACTCTGGCTGAAACTGTGGTATATCTCAGTGGTATTTGCATTTACATGGTTTATTCCGGCTGCCGCGGTTTTTATCCTGTTGCGTGTAAACGCAATTTATTCCATCGAAATGAGCGGTCGCAGCGAACGAACCATACCGCTGCTGATAGCCAGTACATCGTATTTGGCCCTGATGTTTTTTGTAAGGCCAACAAATATACCGCCTCTTTTCCTGTACGTAGTTTATTCGGCCACATTTGCATTGCTTGCCGGGCTACTGATAAACATGGTTTACAAAATCAGCCTTCATACCCTGGGCTGGGGGGCTGTTACCGCAACGCTGATTAGTATTTCGCTGCGTTTGGGATTGCCGATGCTAACATTAATCTCTGTTAGCATACTGCTTTCCGGACTGGCAGGTTATGCCCGGCTTAAAGAAAACGCCCACAACCAAACCCAGGTTTATCTGGGTTATATTGCAGGCGCTGCTATTGTTATGTTGATTATTTTCCTGGTGTAAATCAGAATGGCCTGAATACCAGCCCGACTGAAATGGGCCTGATCTGTGGACCCAGGTCTTTTTCGAAAACAGACGAAAGCTGGTAAAATACCGAAGCTCCTATCCATTTATAGCCAACCTCAAAAAACGGACCGTAGTGAAAGTTATCGATGTTACGTAATTTGAGCGATTTTTCCTTTACTTCGTAACCGCTACCCTCAAGATCGCTTCCTTTGTATTTTGTATGAGCATTCATGCTCCAGCCAACTTTAAACCCTAAGGTTGTGTGTACTTTTTTAATGGATTTATATTGGAAACCAAATGGTACATCAAAGTATGTGATAGAGAGTTTGCTTTTCTTTACACTAATATTTTGTCCATTGAATTTTGCCGGGGCATTGTAAAAATACGATTCGTTGGCATCAACCCCGGCAGGGAGTTTCTCGTAAATATTGTATTTGCCTGTGCCCAACAGCGCCTGGTTGTAAAAATTATGCGCGCCTATTCCGCCACCGATAAAGAAATTCAGGTGACCTTTTTTATCCATCGGGAAATTATAACGTATGGCAACATCAACTCCCTGGTGAATAGCTCTTGGATCGATAGAGTCAGGAACCTTAACCCATATATCGGTGAATAAACCAAATCCAAGGCTGAGCCTTTTACGGATGGATTCAGCAGATGGTTTCTGAGCAAAAGAAGTAGCTACAACAGCCAGCAGGGTGATAAGTAAAAATATTTTGCGTTTCATTGACTATTTTTTTTCGAAAGCAAAGATAAAGTAAAAACCGGATCAGACACATCGCCTGTAAACTTTGTGATTGTTAAGAATTGCTAATATCCACTATTTACGGTGCAAACGCATCTGCAATAAAAAAAGCCCTGCTGCTTAGCAAGGCTTTAAAAGTGTGGGCCCACCTGGACTTGAACCAGGGACCTACTGATTATGAGTCAGTTGCTCTAACCATCTGAGCTATAGGCCCTTCAAATTAAAGACTAATCTTTAATTGGAAATAAGGCTGCAAATTTACAACTTTGTGCTCAATTTAAAAGCCTGAAACAAATATTTTTTTTATGATTGAAAATAAAGCGTCCAAAATTAAAAATATCATCTTCGATTTAGGGGGTGTTCTGCTGAATATCAACCCTTTACTCTCACTAATCGAACTTGCAAAATTGAGCGAAGCCGATAGCGATACGCTGAAAACAAGCCTTGCTACCGAAGGAATTTTCGAAAAATTTGATACCGGGAGCATCAGTGCAGCTCAATTTCGGAGTATGCTTTGCCAGATTTTGAACCGCTTTGTCAGCGATGAAGAACTTGACCGCATCTGGAATGTGCTCCTGCTCGATTTTCCAAAACCAAGGGTTGAAATGCTGCAGCAAATTCGCAGGAATTACCGGTTAATTTTATTGTCGAATACCAATATCATTCATTATCAAAAATACACCAGCGATTTTTTTGATAACTATGGCATTCCTTTCACAAGCTTATTCGACAGGCTTTTCCTTTCGTATGAAATCGGAATGCATAAGCCGGATGCCGGCATTTACAGTTACGTGCTCAGCAATGCTCAAATAAAACCTGAAGAAACTGCCTTTTTCGACGATTCATTGGCTAATATAAAGGCAGCAGAACAATCAGGTATAAAATCATTCCATATGCATGGAGGGATTGAGGTTACTGATTTTTTCGAAAACGGTATGCTGAAACCAGCATATGCGGCCCAATAGAGAAAGCTGAGCGATCGTTAAAAGCCCATTGAGCCGGGAACGGGGCCAGTTAGGATCCGATCCGTATTCCGTAAATTAACTGTAATTACTGCAGAACTCTCCCGTCGTCTTTCAGCATCCGGTAAATGGTGGTTTTGCCAATGTTGAGTTTATCAGCTACCAGCCGCACTTTATTATCGTATTTATTCAGGTAGTGGGTTATAATGATCTTGATATAATCGTCGAGGGTAGCCTCTTCGTTAACAAAATCGAGCATAGCTGCAGTATTGGGCAATTTTATATCCTCGGCGTGGATGGTATCGGTATTAGTCATTACGGCGGCCAGTTCCACAATAGCTTTCAGCTCGCGCACGTTGCCGGGAAAAGGGTATTTTCGTAATTTTTCCATGGCTTCGGCCGACATCACCAGCTTTGGAATGCTGTTTTTGGCGCAGAATTCGTCGACAAAAAACCGGGCTAACAGGAAGATATCATTGCCGCGGTTACGCAGGGGTGGAAGTTCGATAGGCAAACCCAGTAAACGATAATATAAATCCTCCCTGAAATTACCTTTTTTCACTTCTTCTAGCAGGTTTTTGTGTGTGGCAACAATAACACGCACATCCAGTTTCTGAGGTTTATTTGATCCCACTCTTACAACTTCTTCTTCCTGCAATACCCGGAGCAGCTTTGCCTGCATGTTCAGATCCATATCCCCAATTTCATCCAGGAAAATAGTACCATGATTGGCTTCTTCAAAACGCCCGATACGCTGGTTGTTCGCCCCGGTGAAGGAGCCTTTTTCATGTCCAAACATCTCGCTTTCAATCAATTCGCGTGGAATGGCGGTAACATTTACAGCCACAAAAGGTTTGTTTTTCCGCTTTGAGTTAAAATGAATGGCTTTTGCAACCAACTCTTTACCGGTGCCGGTTTCGCCGTGAACAGAAACGGAAATACTGGTTTTTGTTGCTTTTTCGATAAGCCTGAACACATTATTGATGGCCGGGCTGTCGCCTTTAATCAGGTTGTTGTATTCGTACTTCTTGCCAATTTCATCCTCGAGGTTCGAAATACGTTGCTTTAAGTTAAAATTCGATTTTATATTACGCATTACCGACCATATCCTGTCCTTGGTATCCTGGTCTTTCAGCACATAATCGTAAATGCCTTTTTTCACCAATTCAACTGCAGTTGATATATCCTGTTGCCCTGATACAATAACAACCGGCAGCTCAGGATCAAATTCACGGATGCGTTTCAGCACATCAAAACCGGTCATATCCGGCAGGTTGAAATCGAGCGAAATAGCCGAAGGCCCTTTGTATAAATTAGCCAGCAATTCCTTGCCTGAATTAAAAACCAATACTTCATAATCAGGATTCTGTGAAAGATGATACGAAAGTACTTTTGCATACATAACATCATCTTCAACCACAAAAATTCTAAATGCATCCATCAGGTGTCCTTTTATTAGATTAATTTCCTAAAAACGGAAAAGTAACAAAGTTAGTTAAAAAAAAGTAAAGTTCCCGAAACGGGACACAATTTGTCATTTTAGTACTCCAATTTCAATTCCGACACGTTTTTTGGACCTGATCTGGAAATCGTCATTTTTGATTTCAATACCAGCAAGTCAGAAAATCAGCAAAACAATTAAATCCGGCGCTTCAAATGAATTCAACACTATTTGCTGACTAACAACCTATTAAACTTGTACAAAACACAATTTCAATAATTTTAATCAGCCCGGCAACATGTATCTAAATCAAATTTAAATAAACACCTTGCAACCGGGCATTCAATCCCATTTTACCCAAAGATTAACAATATCAAGGAGTGAGAAAAGGAACTTTTATTAATACAAATAGCGTGACAAAGTAGAAATAAAGCTTCGAAAATATCAAAAATTAATGGGAAGAAAGATTCAATAATATTTCAGCTACCTCGGCATAGGTTTTCCTGCTCAGGATTTCCATCCTTACTTTTTTAAAGCCAGGCAATCCCCTGAAATAGCCAGCATAATGCTTACGCATTTCGACAATGCCTTTTATTTCGCCTTTCTTTTGTATGGCTAAACGCAGGTGCTCGAGGCTTACCGATATGCGGTCATCCTGGGTTGGCTCACCCAATAGTTCACCTGATTGAATATAGGCTTTTACGTTTCTGAATACCCACGGATTTCCAATGGCAGCCCGGCCAATCATGATGGCATCCACCCCAAACCTGTTAAACATATCGGCTGCAATTTGGGGACTGGTTATATCGCCGTTGCCAATTACCGGGATATGCATGCGGGGATTATTTTTCACTTCCCCGATCAACGTCCAGTCGGCTTCGCCGCTATACATCTGCGCCCGGGTGCGGCCATGAATGGTAATTGCTTTTATACCAACATCCTGCAATCTTTCAGCAATATCGACTATACATTTGCTATGCTCGTCCCAGCCCAGCCTGGTTTTAACGGTTACCGGCAGGTCGACTGCATTCACTACTTCGCGGGTTATAGCCACCATGCGTGGGATGTCATTTAACAATCCGGCCCCGGCGCCTTTCATAGCCACTTTCCTTACGGGACACCCAAAATTAATATCGATCAATTCCGGATTTTGTTCCCGGGCCAGCAAGGCAGCATTTTTCATCGCATTTATATCATTGCCAAAAATCTGTATGCCAATAGGCCGCTCCGATTCGTCGAAAGCCATCTTTTTATTGCTTTTTTCAGCCAGGCGAACCAATGCTTCTGACGAAACGAACTCCGTATATACCAGGTCGGCCCCAAACCTCCGGCAGAGTGTGCGAAAGGCCGAATCGGTAATATCCTCGAGCGGGGCAAGCAGCACAGGACGGTGCCCAAGATCGGTATTTCCAATAATCATCGGGAATAAATTTAGCTGCAAAAATAGCAACATTATCATCGGCCTGCTATAACCTCATATTGATTACTTTTGCCACAAATCAATCATCATGCTAAAGGGCGCTTATTCACACCTGAATCCGGTAAGCAAATTGCTGCTGCTAATCATACTGGTGTTCAGCTTTTTGCTTTTCTCACTTTTGCTGGGTATCCTTGTATTGGTTCCTTTCTTCGGATCCGGGGTTATTGGCCTGATAGCAGCACCCGATTTCGGTGACCCGGCCATTGTAAACGCGCTTAAAGTGGTTCAGATGCTGAACACAGCCGGGGGATTGTTACTTCCCGCCATCTTGTTTATGTGGTTATGCAACCGCCCTGATTCCGGGTCTATGTACAGATTCCCTAACATACCGTGGTTGATTGCAGCTTCTGCTGCCCTGATCGTTGTGGCTCAACCTGTAGTTGGCCTGGCAAACGAACTGAACAGCCACCTGGCACTACCCGGCTGGCTTTCGGATGTTGAAACCTGGATGAAAGACAAAGAAAACATAAATGCACAGGTAACTGATGCTTTCCTATCGACTACTTCCAGTATGGGTTTCCTGGTTAATGTATTGATGATCGCCATTTTACCGGCTCTGGCTGAAGAAATTCTTTTCAGGGGTGCCCTGGCCGGATTGCTGAAGGACTGGACTAAAAATGTACATGCAGCAGTACTGATTTCGTCACTGGTTTTTGCGGCTATACACCTGCAATTTTATGGTTTTCTACCCAGGTTTTTACTGGGGATGTTGCTGGGGTACCTGTTTTTCTGGAGCGGTAGCATCTGGCTTCCTGTAACAGCTCATTTCACAAATAATTTTCTGTCAGTATTCATTGAGTTCCTCTTCCGGAAAGGATACATACATACCAACGCCGAAAATTTCGGTACAAACAATGCAGCCTGGTTTACCCTGCTCAGCATTACATTAATTTCGGCAATTATTTATTTTATCTACAGCAAAACCATTGTAAAAGACTCTTCAAATCATTAATGTTTACTGAAAATCAATGAAGTATTTACTGCGGCAGTGTACATCTCTATTGAAGCGAAACCCGGTTATAACATGGCACATGCTACGATGCCGGCAAAACAAGAACCAGTAAACTGAATGTAAGCCATTAAAGCAACTCCCGGATTTTTCCGGAAAGAATAATAGCCGGCCAGTGACAGCCGGTTCATAACATTTCACTGAATTAGCCGTTAATTGTAACGATAAAGCAGCAAGGAATTGAAAAGCAGAACAAAAAGGCCTAGCCTGCTGGATTTAATTTTTAGTGACCGTAATAAAGATTACGGGGCATATGAAATTATCAAGTCCTCCGTACGACGTATCCGCATCAGTTTCATACTGGCGGTAAGCCTCTTTGTGCTGCTGATTCTTATTATTGGTGGAGTAATACGAATTCCCTGGCTTTCAAATTCCTCTAACAACACACTTGTTTACAATACCGTAAATGTAAAATATGATGCCCGGCTAATTACTGAATTAAGCAAGCCTTTTAACGTTGAGCCCAAAAAACCTGACAAAAAAATTTTTACGGAGCCCAGGATTGTTGACGAAACTCAGGAAGCTGAAAGAACTGAAACTGAAAAACCAGCCACCGAAGAAAAAAAGCCTGATGTTACCGGTGAAGAAAAACCAAATGACAGTCTTGAAAAATCTGAATTCAAAAAGAAGGAAGAATCTCCTGAGCTTATAAAAGCCAGGACCGACACTGTTGTTTTTGTCGAGAAACCTCCGCAGTTCCCCGGTGGGCCTGAAGCCCTGAAGCAATATATCAGGAAAAACCTGAAATACCCTGCTGATGCTATAAACCGGAAAGTTCAGGGAACAGTCGTGCTTAGTTTTATTATTGAGAAAGATGGCAGCATCAAGCGGGTAATAATTACCAAAAATGTAGACCCAATACTGGATTTTGAAGCCGTTCGGATCATAGCCTCCATGCCTCAATGGCAGCCGGCAAGCAGCAAAGGAAAACCAATTGCCTCCATGATTGTACTACCCATAAATTTCGCTATGCGTCCCTGAGGCGACAAGTTGTAGCGTAAATATTGAGCTGCAACCGGAAAAGCTTAGATTTCCTGCAAAAAAAATGCCTCACCAACAGTGAGGCAATCTTTATTTCAGCGGAGAGGATGGGATTCGAACCCATGATACCCTTTTGGGGTATACACACTTTCCAGGCGTGCGCCATCGACCAACTCGGCCACCTCTCCAATTGCATTCGGTTGAGAATTTACATCCTGTTCCCCGAATGTTTTGGGGCGCGAAGGTACAAAAAAAAGTTATTAGCTACAGGCAAATGCAGAATTATTATCAAAGCAATACCTGGATATTGCATAACGGCTATCACCAGCCCGGGGAATGGTAGCCTTTTTGATTAAACTTCAGGAACCAATTACTTGCCAGAACCTACTATTTCCCCCAGGCAATCAGAAGGTTTGCCTTATAATGCTTCATCGAAACGAAGATAAAATAAGCCAGGGCCAGTAGATTCAGGCCTCCATAAATCAGGTATGTTTCGGGCAGGCCTATGCTGTGGGCAAGGTAACCGGTTAAAAGCATACCCAGGCCAATACCCAGGTCGAGACCTGAAAATAGTGTAGAGTTTGCCGCTCCTCTCCGGTGGGCAGGAGCCAGGTTGTTGACCATTGCCTGGAAAGTTGGGAAAATAATTCCGCTGCCGATACCCAGAAGGAAGCCCGCTGTTAAAAATCCGGGCAGGGATAGGATCAATCCCAGGATAATATGACCGGCTACAAGCAAGAGTGTGCCTACAATGGCAAGCGCTTTTGGGCCATGACGATCGAAAATTTTACCCATATAAATGCGGGCCAGTGCGATGCCTGATGCAAAAACAATGAAGAACAAGCCTGTATTGCCAACCCCGGTCCTCAGTGCATAAAGCGAAACAAATGAAACAAGCCCGCCATAACTTATATTAATGAGCAACAAGTTAAAAGTTACCGGCAACGAAGTTGATTCGAACAGGTTACGAAACGAAAAAGGCACTTTCCGGCCA
>CALCJE010000294.1 GCA_937965665.1 uncultured Bacteroidales bacterium | reverse complement strand
AGTGAAGCCATACAGCTGAATTTCTGGCCAAAGGTGCGTATTACCTATCCTACTACCCGAAAGGGACAGATGTATATTTCCTCTATCAACTGGTTTCTTTTTGCTGCCTGTGTGGTGGTAATTCTCATGTTCAAGTCATCGTCGAATATGGAGGCCGCTTACGGGTTGGCAATTACCATCACCATGCTGATGACAACTTTCCTGATGCTTTTCTACCTGGTTAAGATTAAAAGAAAAGCATGGTATATAGTTGCATTTGCCATGATATACCTAACTATAGAAGGGACTTTTCTGGCAGCAAATCTTGCGAAGTTTATCCATGGAGGTTGGTTCACTTTGTTTCTGGCCGGCATGATAGCGTTTATTATGTATACCTGGTACAGGGGCCGGAATATCAAAAACCAGTTTACACGTTTTGTTAAAATTGCTGATTATGCACAAACCATCAAGGATATAAGCCACGATGAAACCATTCAGAAATTTGCTACCAACCTGGTGTATATTACGCATGCTGACCTGAAGACCGACATCGAAACCAAAATCCTGTATTCAATCTGCAATAAAAAGCCCAAACGGGCCGATACATACTGGTTTTTGCACGTGCATATTACTGATGAGCCCCATACCATGGAATATTCCGTTGATAAAATTATACCGGGTATATTGATGCGCGTCGAATTCAGGCTGGGATTTAAAGTGCAGCCACGTATAAACCTGTATTTTAAACATGTACTCCAGGAGCTGGTAGCGCAGCACGAAATCGATCTCGAATCGGGTTATCCCTCCCTCAGGAGACACCACATCCCGGCCGATTTCCATTACATTATTATCAGGCGGATACAAAACTACGACTTCGATTTCCCCGCGCTTGAACAATTTATTATGGATGTGTACCGCTGGCTTACCAAAACCTCTACCTCCGATATCAGGGCCTATGGCCTCGACACAAGTAATGTGACTGAGGAAAAAGTTCCTTTTGTAATTGAAACCGGCAAAAGAAATGTGCTGGCGCGTGTAAAATAATGACCATAGGTAACTTCAGATTACCGGGTATAGTTTATGCTTACCCTTTGGTTAACCTGGATTACACAACCGGATAACCGAACGCCTTTTTACAAAATGGCAACCTGTTGTTTCTCAGGGCAGGTTTATCATTTCCCCAATGCAATTTTCAACTACCTTTTCTGACGAATATTGAAAAATAGAGCCAGAACTTTTACCTGGTTTCTATTAACAAAATCCTGTTTGTAAATCCCTTACATTTTATCGTAAAATTGAAGCTAACAGTGATATCTTTATACTGAAAACTATATACTTATGATTTACGGAGTTATCCTTCAAATATTACAGTCAGCCGGCACCATTCCTGACACTGTAAAGGAAACATTAACAATGGTTTCGGAGCAGTCGGCCAGGGTTCCGGTAGCGACGCTCTCCCTCTGGGAGCTAACCCTGAAAGGAGGCCTGGTAATGATACCCATTGCCCTGCTTTCGCTTTTGGGTATCTATATTTTTATCGAACGGTTTATCATTATATCAAATGCCACCAGGCATGATGCAGAATTCATGAATAATATCCGCGATTTTATGAAAAACGACAGGCTCGATTCGGCTTTGTCGCTCTGCAGGAATACGCACAGCCCGATTGCACGCATGATTGAAAAAGGGTTGATGCGGATAGGCCGGCCGTTGACTGATATTAATACCGCTATCGAAAATGTGGGATCCACCGAGGTTGCCAAACTCGAAAAAAATATCTCAATCCTGGGCACAGTTGCCGGTGCTGCGCCGATGCTTGGTTTCCTGGGTACTGTTACAGGCATGGTTAAAGCATTTTACGATATGTCGGTTGCCGGCAACAATTTAACCATACAGGTTCTATCGGGCGGCATTTACCAGGCGCTCATCACCACGGTTGCTGGACTCATTGTCGGAATTGTTGCATATTTCTTCTATAACCTGCTGGTAGCAAAAATCAGGAAAATAGTTCTGAAAATGCAACTGAGAGCTGCTGAGTTTATGGATATGCTTCATGAGCCATCAAAAAAATAAGTACACAGGCTTTTCAGCTGCCTAAAATCTACGGCAATGGCAATACAGATGCAAAATAAAATAAATACTGAGTTCAGCATGGCATCCATGGCCGACATGGTTTTCCTGTTGCTGATATTCTTTATGCTCACTTCCACGCTGGTAAACCCGAATGCCATAAAACTGTTGCTGCCTGAAAGTTCGGGCAAAACTATTGCTAAACAAAGTACTTTTGTTTACGTCGACTCAGCGATGCGTTATTATGTGAACGAAAAGCCAGCCAGTGAACAAAACCTGAAACAAATGATTTCGAAATCGCTGATCGGGGTAACGGATGGGGTTATTGTGATCAGGGCCGACCGCAATGTTCAAATGCAATCGGTTGTAAATATTATTGAAGCTGTGAACCAGCTGAATGCGCTCCTAAAGACCCATCATAAAATTATCCTGGCAACTAAACCAAAACAGCCATAAACCCCGGAATGAAGTTCCCGGGAAAGAAGTCAGAAAAATCTCCTCAGCCCGGGTAAATCCTGAATCAAGTCGATAAACACATGCTTTCGAACCAAGAGCAAAAAGAACGCACATCAAGGATCATTGCCCTGGCAGTAACTATTCTGCTACATGCTTTGGTTTGTTTGGTTTTGCTCAGGCTGGCCCTTCAAAAACCAGCCACAATCCTGCCTGAAGAGGGTATTGAAGTAGACCTCAGCTACCCTGGAGTAAGCGATACCCCGGCAGATTCAATCGCTCAATATCAAAATGCGGATTCAATAAAAGCAGTTTCTTTAAGTACCTGGACTGAAGCACTGGCAACAGATAATCAGGATCGTACAAATACTGGCAAACAAACCGGCAATACCACGATTAGGCCAAAAACTATTATCGAAACCCCTTTGGCCCGCATTGTAAACCCAAAACTTGTGAAGCCTTCGGGCAACACCAAACCGGCTGAAAAGCCTATCCAATCCACGCCTGTTAAGCCCGGCGAAAACGCTAAACCAGGTGGAACATCCTTGCCTGCAGGCAAAAGCTCAGATGCCAAAACCTATACAACGATGGTTCAGCTCGGTGGCCGCGAAACGATAACCCTGGCACAACCCGCATTTAGCCCGGGTGTAGAAGGACGAATCGCGGTTTCAATTATCGTGAACCAGGAAGGCAAAGTGGTATTCGCATCTTCGGCTAACAAGGGTACTACGATACAGGATATTCGCGTCCGCATACAAGCGGAGGATGCAGCCCGAAAAACTGTTTTTGTTCCCGATCCAAAGGCTAGCAATGAGCAAAAAGGCATGATTACTTTCACCTTGTCGAAGCCCAAATAATCAACGCTTTCCGAACGCCAGGCCGAATGTGCCTGGAATAAAACAACTGGCATTGAATTGATTTCCAGCCGCACTTTTGGCGTGAACTTAATATTTTCTACATTGTTTTAAGTATCCTGGTGGCAAGTAATTCTTATCCAGCTCGCTGGATATTGGTGATTTTGACTTCCATCGTCACAGCACAAATTTTCAGCACTTAAACCAAAATATCATGTCCAGAGTAAGCATTTACCTGAATTTTGAACGCAATACAGAGGAAGCGTTCAACTTCTACAAAACAGTTTTCGGCGGTGAATTTAACGGGGACATTCACCGGTTTGGCGAAATCCCCCCGACTGAAGGCATGCCGGCATTATCAGAAGAAGATAAAAACCTGGTGATGCATATTGAGCTGGCCATTACCGGTGGCCACATACTGATGGGAACAGATGCCCCTGCAAGTATGGGTTTTACCCTGACAAAAGGAAATAATATGAATATAAACCTTGAACCCGATTCGAAAGAGGAAACCCAAAGGTTATTCAACGCATTATCAGCGGGCGGAACAGTGACTATGGAACTACAGGATACTTTCTGGGGCGCCTATTTTGGAAGCTGCATCGATAAATTCGGAATACCATGGATGTTCAATTTCAGAACCTAAACCCGGTAAACAAAAAATCATGAGCACTGCACAAAATACCGCTATATCAATACAGGCCATTATTGACGCTCCTATTGAGAAAGTATGGCATCACTGGACTTCGCCCGACAGCATTAAGGCGTGGAACCAGGCTTCGGATGACTGGCACACCACCAGGGCCGAAAACGATTTGCGAAAAGGAGGCCGTTTTATGTCGCGAATGGAAGCCAAAGACGGAAGTTTCGGCTTCGATTTTGAAGGCATTTACGACGAAGTAAAAACACACGAGCTTATTTCGTACTCGCTTGGTGATAATCGCACGGTAAAAATAGTTTTTACAAATCTTGGTCAACAAACCCGGGTTGATGAAACTTTTGATGCCGAAAACACAAATCCAATAGAAATGCAGAGAAATGGCTGGCAGGCGATTCTCAATAATTTCAAGAAATTTGTTGAGACTAGTTATTAGTTGGCAGGTAAAATCAGCTGAAACCATTTCTGTAACTTATTCAGCTGACGTTGCTTCTACAGATTTTTTTCACAAGGCTACCAAATAAAATTCCGATCGCCTACCTTTGTTAACATGAGTGCTGACTTGAATCAGCATAGCTAAAAATAAATCCTGAAATGTAACGGCTTATGAACAAGCATATAACTACCTGTTTGTGGTTCAATACCCAGGCAGAGGAAGCAGCAGGTTTCTACACCTCACTCTTCGAAAACTCGCGCATTGAAGGGATAAGCCGCTATGGCAAAGAAGGATTTGAAGTGCACGGCCAAAAAGAAGGAACCGTATTGACTGTAGCTTTTCAGCTTAGCGGAACACCATTTACCGCGTTAAACGGCGGTCCACAATTCGCGATGAATCCCTCCATTTCGTTTTATGTGCGATGCCAGACCGAGACTGAAGTGGATTTCCTGTGGAATTCGCTGCTGAAAGACGGATCCGAAATGATGCCGCTCGATACTTATCCATGGAGTGAAAAATATGGGTGGCTGAACGATCGCTTTGGTGTATCGTGGCAAATTGCGCTCGACCAACAAACTGTAAACTCACAAAAAATAACCCCTGCCCTGCTTTTTATGGGCGATCAGCATGCATTGGCCGAAGACGCTATTTCTTTTTACACTTCGGTTTTTCCGGATTCAGGCGTTGATACCATGCTGAGGTATGCTGCCGGCGAAAACGAACGCGAAGGCTCGATAAGACATGCACAGTTCAGCCTGGGGAATAACCAGTTCATGATGATGGGCAACTCCATGCAACATGATTTTGATTTCAACGAAGCTATTTCGTTCCAGGTATTATGCGATACACAGGATGAAATTGATTACTACTGGCAGAAACTTTCGGAAGGTGGCAGCGAATGGCAGTGTGGCTGGCTGAAAGATAAGTATGGTATTTCGTGGCAGGTAGTACCTTCTATCCTTGAAAAACTACTCACCGATCCCAACAAAGCAGGAAAGGTAATCCAGGCTTTTATGCCCATGAAAAAATTCATCATCGAAAAACTGCTCCAGGCCTGAAACACGCATCATTGAAGCCAGAAAAACACCCATGATCCCTGTCGTAAAAACCTTAACCGCAAAAAAACTCATCGGGCAGCGCATTAATACTTCTTTTTCCGAAAACCGGACCGTTGAACTGTGGCGCAATTTTATGCCCAGGCGGAAAGAGATTCAGTATACCGTAAATGCTGATTTGATATCCATGCAGGTGTACCACGATTTCCCTGACTTCTCAATTTATAATCCGGCTCTTGCATTTGATAAATGGGCTGCAGTAGAAGTCAGCAGTTTTGATCATATACCTGAAGGCATGGAAACATTCACAATACCCGGTGGTCTTTATGCCGTTTTTGTACATAAAGGCGGCCCCGCGAATGCTGCTGAATCGTTTGGTTATATTTTTGGCAGTTGGTTACCTGCATCGGATTTTGAAGCCGACCACCGGCCACATTTTGAAATACTGGGCGAAAAATATAAAAACAACGATCCGGATTCAGAGGAAGAAATCTGGATCCCTATTAAACCAAAACGCTCCTGAAAACTATGTTGAATCCGGTTTGCCTGATGGTTAACAAGATTCTAACTCTATATTTCTATTTTATTGCTGCCTTTAGATATTCAAATTTTATTACTTCAGTCGAAAAAGGTACTTTTGTACGTTGTTCAAAAAAACCGCTGCCCGTCCTTTCATAATTGATTGGTATCATTTAATGATCACCTCTAATTACCAGCAACATAACCTAAGACTTCAAACCTGGAAAGGTTGATAAGTTCCCAGATTACGGCTACAGAGGAGTACTGTTTTCGATTTGACCAACAAAGCGCTGTAAATTGAAATTGCAAACCCGCCCGTTTAAACCAAAGGAAAAACATGAATTTATCAAGGCACCTGATTCTTCTATTGCTTCTCACTGCTACAACCAGCCTTTTTAGCCAGAATTTTTACGAAAATTATAAGCCTCACCTGGTTTACGACACCACGGATGCCGGCAAGGTGAATATTCATCTTTACAATAATAACTTCGTTAAAAACAACGAATATTTCGGACCTTATACCGAGGGAATTACCTACCTGGGAACCATACTTCAACCTGAGGTAACCTGGACCTGCAGCAGCAATTTCAGCCTGAGCGCCGGTTGGTACCTGCGCCAGTTTTTCGGGTACGAAGGTTTCGAAAAATCACTGCCTGTCTTCAGGGCCAGGTATACCTTTATGCCGGGCGGAAACTTTATTGTAGGCCAGCTCGATGGCCAACGCCAGCACGGGTATATTGAACCGATTTACAGCGAAGATAATTATTTTACCAAAAATCCGGAATACGGCGTGCAACTGCTAATTGAGAAGAAAAACTTCAGTACCGACTTTTTCATGGATTGGGAGAAATTCCTGATGCCGGGCGACCCGTTCAAAGAAATTATCAGCGGCGGATTACTGGCCTCTTATGCCCCAGCCGGGTTGGCTGAAAAACGGGGAATCAGTGCGCACTTTCAAAGTGTTATCAGGCATTTTGGAGGGCAGGTAGATGTGCTTGACGCCCCCATGCAAACACGGAGTAACCTTGCTGCCGGTATTGAATACTCTTTTCTGCCTTCACTCAGCTATTTAAACAGGATCACGTTTTCGTCGTATTACATGCTGGCACTTGAGTTATCGCCGACCAATACCATTCAATACGACAAAGGATTTGCACTTCACAATACCCTTGGGTTCGAAAATAAATGGGTAAAATTAAATGCAGGGTGGTTTCATGGCAATAGGTTCTTTGCTCCCATGGGCGATTACCTGTTTCAATCTATTTCGGAACTCGACAGTTCGTACACCTGCAATATCCGCAACCTGATAACTTCAAAATTCCTGTTTAGCCAGCAAATTATCAGGGGCGTAAATATGGGCGCCCGATTCGAAGCCTATTACGACCTGCCGCGCCATGCACTCGATTACAGTTATGGACTGAATATCAGCGTGAATGCAAGTCTTTTTGAGAAAAAAGTTAAATACAAAACCTTCTGAACCAGCATTGCTGACTGATCAGTTAAATTCCGGGTATCTGATCTATATTAACGACAGCAGAAGCTTTTAATTCCCTGGATTATTTCAGATAAATGACATACCAACAAACACTCAATTACCTGTTTAGCCGTTTACCTATGTTTCACCGCATCGGGGCGGCTGCATACAAGGCTGATCTGAACAACACGATTGCTTTGTGCCAGATGCTTGGAAATCCTGAAAAGGAATTTAAAAGCGTGCATATTGCCGGCACCAACGGCAAAGGATCAACCTCCCATTTCATTGCATCTGTATTGCAGCAGCAAGGATATAAAACCGGGCTTTTCACTTCACCACACCTCAAGGACTTCCGCGAACGTATTAAAGTAAATGGCCGGATGATCAGCAAAAGCGAAGTCACAGCATTTGTGAGCCGGCACCGCAAGGAGTTCGATGCCATACAGCCATCATTTTTCGAATGGACTTTTGCCCTGGCAGCATGGTATTTTGCAAAACAAAAAGTTGATATTGCTGTCATTGAAACCGGGATGGGCGGAAGGCTGGATTCGACAAATGTTATAACTCCGCTGGTAAGCATCATTACAAATATCGGGTTCGATCATACCCAGTTCCTGGGAAGTACCCTAAGCGAAATTGCCGCTGAAAAAGCAGGCATTATTAAACCGGGTATACCGGTGGTTATCGGAGAAACCCATCCCGAAACCGCTGCCACATTCACCTCCAGAAGCCTGCAATGCGGTTCAGAAATTACGTTTGCTGACCAGCAGTTTGCAAGCGTTTCTTCAGGATATACCCGGCACAGGCCACCCATGTTAAAGGCCGAATTTCATTCAGAAAACAAAGATAAGTACCTGCTGGTTTCTGCTTTATCAGGGAAATACCAGCTGAAAAACCTTGGC
>CALCJE010000293.1 GCA_937965665.1 uncultured Bacteroidales bacterium | reverse complement strand
CCTTGTCGTTTTCAACAAACCAGCGAATATCAACAACAATATATTCCCATCCGTATTTCTTCAGGTACTTCGCCATATAATCGGCATTGGCTTTTACTTCATGTTCCTCAACCGTAGGTCCGTAGCAATCCCAGCTATTCCATCCCATGGGAGGTGTTTGTGCCCATTTTTTGAATTCACCGCTCTTAAAAACTGTTGTTTGTGCTTTCAGGTTGAATGCTGACATCCATGCAAGCATGAGTATAAGCACTATCGGTTTTATTGTTTTCATTCTACTATTGTTTTTAATCGTTCACCAAATACCAGTGAATTTCATTCCCGCATTCATCCATGCAAGGCCAAAACCACCCCTCCTGATTCAGATTTATGGTTGCTGCACACGAATTTAATTGCCAGCTCTACAAATTACTTGCCTTTATTTTTTTGAATTGCTTAATGATTTTTCTCCATTTTTAACCTCACCATCAGTACCTCATGACCGGCAATAGTTGTTTTCAGGTTCTGGCTTGTTTTACCAAGGTTCTTTTTCGTCCAAAGGTCAATAATATCATACTCATTCGTTTTGATATTAAATGTGGTTTTAGAGAAAGACTCGTGGTACATTCCATGTTTTTTCCAGTCGTAATCGAGGTTAATCGGCACATTGCTCCTGTTGAGGAAACAGAAGGCTGCTTCGCCTCCGGCCAGTGGTTTCACCCATACTTCGAGGTCGCCAAAATCGATAAACTTGTATCCTTGCAAACCAAGGGTATCCTGGTTAACGGCGATAACATCCTTATTGGTGAGTATTTCCTTTATTTCAGGAGTCATACTGCGAAGGTCATTGCCTGCCATCAGAGGCGCTGCCAGCAAGCTCCAAAGGCTGAAATGGGCTTTATACTCGCCGGTTGTCATGCCGCCGTTGCCCACTTCGAGCATATCAGGATCGTTCCAGTGGCCAGGTCCGGCATAACTTTCAAGTCCGACCTGCTTGTCGAGAATTTGCAAAACGCCAAGCCCGCCCCAGTCGAGCTGACAGTCGAAACAATCGCGAATGTCAGCCGTGGTGCGCCACAGGTTACCAATGCCATTGCCCCATTCCCAGGGTTTGGCTTCGCCCCATTCGCAAATGCTGAAAACGATAGAACGGCCACAAACAGCCAGTGCATCGCTCATGGTTTTGTAGGCGGCTTTGGCATTCTGACCTTCGTCGGAGCACCAGTCGTATTTAAGGTAATCAACATTCCAGGCTGCATATTGCCGGGCATCCTGAAACTGGTAACCCCGGCTTCCGGGACGCCCCTGGCAGGTAAGCGATCCGGCACAGGAATAAATCCCGAATTTCAGTCCCTTTGAATGAATATAATCGGCAAGAGCCTTCATTCCTGACGGAAAACGTTCAGCATCAGGGATAATATTCCCGTCTTTATCGCGGCCGGTCTGCCAGCAATCGTCTATAACAATGTATTGATAACCGGCATCTTTCATACCCGATTTCACCAGGGCATCAGCCATTTCTTTAATCAGTTTTTCGGAAACGTTGCAACCGAATTTGTTCCAGCTGTTCCAACCCATGGGAGGTGTTGGCGCCAGTTGCCTGTTAGTTTGGCTATAGGAAGTTAAAATAAAAGCAGTTAAAATAACAGCGATGAGTATGACTTTCGTTTTCATTGTATTGTATTGTATTTGATTTATTTGATTTTATTTCCACACGGCTACCGAAGCCGGCTTCAGAATTTTTTCTCCCACAAGCAAACGCGCACCGGCCGGAATTGTAAGGGTATAATCAGCAGATGAATAATTTACTGCAACAGTAAATCCTTCGCGCCAGAACACATAAATCCCTTTGGGAAAATTTTCGGTGCTGATGCCGGCCGTTTGATAAACTGACTTCAAAACATCCTTTTCAAATAGGCCGTCTTCCGAATCTACACCTACATAAGTTACTGTACCTTTTCCAAGCTTTCGGCTGATAACAGCTGATTTGCCGGCATAAAACTGGTTTGCGTAAACCGCCAGGGATCTAGTACCTGCATCCGGCGCCAGTACATCGCCCCAGTTATTCCAGGCATACATTTTGCCATTCATTTTCACAACACCTTTCGTTTCGGGCATCATCAAATCAAAGAAATCAATCTTTGCACCAATGAGTTTCAGAATGGGGGAAGCCCATGAACCCTGCCAGAGTTGCCCGTCGCGATTTTTTTGAGCGGTACGGCAGGTCAATACCAGGTTTCCGCCCTGCTGAACATAGTCAGCAAGCCGATCAACCAAAGTGCTGTCGACTAACTGGTACGCCGGAGCAATAAGCATTTTATAAGCTGAAAAATTGTCCTTTTCGCCGATCATATCAACCGGTGCCCCGCACAACAAGGCAGCATCCAGGTATTTCGACATGTGGTTAAATGTATTCCACTGGCTTGTTTGTTTCTGAAAATCCAGGTCCCACCAGTTTTCGTGGTTCCAAAGGATAGCAGTTTTCCGGTGTTGCAAGGCTGCTGGCAGATCAGGGTTATTGACATACGATTTTCGAAGTTTTTGTATTTCCTTCATAAACTGCTGGTATTCAAGCCCACCCTGCGAAGGCGTAACACCATCAGTGCCAACAATGCCGGCATGATATTGCTCGGAGCCATAAAGTGGTTGACGATACCGGTAAGTACATGCAAAATCGCTTCCTGCAGCCCAGGCATGATACAGCCACATCCGTACGGCGCCGGGTTGAGGCTGGGGATTGATTTCGCCCCAGTTTACCTGCCCCGGCTGTAGTTCCATTACGCCGGTAACGCCATTCACCGGCCTGTAAAAAGCATTGGCATAGTTCATAAATTTC
>CALCJE010000292.1 GCA_937965665.1 uncultured Bacteroidales bacterium | reverse complement strand
GGGAGTATCAGATGCACTTTCAATTTTTGCCACCATTTTCAAAACTATTGTTGTTGTTACCAACCAGCAGGGAATCGGGCGCGAGCTTATGACTGAAAATGATCTGAAACGGGTTCATGATAAAATGCTGGAAGCCATTTCGGCAAAAGGAGGAAGAATTGATGCCGTTTTTTACAGCCCCGATCTGAAAAACACTAACAGTTTTACCCGGAAACCTGCCGTTGGCCTGGGATTAAAAGCAAGAAAACAATTTCCATCCATACGCTTCAGCAAAAGTTTTATGGCCGGTGATACTTACAACGATATACTATTTGGCCACCGGCTGGGGATGAAAACGGTACTCATTGGCAATGATAAAGTAGCCACATCAAAGGCTATTGATATGCTGGATTATTCTTTTCCTGACCTGCTATCATTTGCGAAATTCCTGGAGCAATTACTTAAATAAAAGTTGTAGTAAACTACATGCATATTGCTGTTAATTAACCTATTAATAAACCGAACGCTTTGACTCCTTCACTCATATTCCTCAGTTTTTTAGCCTACACAATTTTGCTGTTTGTGGTTACCTGGATAACCACCCGAAAGGCCAACAGCGAATCTTTTTTTATTGGCAACAAATCATCACCCTGGTATGTGGTTGCCTATGGAATGATAGGCGCTTCGCTTTCGGGAGTCACATTTATGTCGGTGCCCGGCTATGTTGGTTCAACACAATTCAGTTACCTGCTGGTGGTAGTGGGTTACCTTTTTGGTTATACCGTGATTGCCACAATTCTGATGCCGTTATATTACAGGTTGAACCTCACTTCCATTTATACCTACCTTGAGCAACGTTTTGGATTCTGGTCGTATAAATCAGGGGCATTTTTCTTTCTGCTTTCGCGAACTATCGGGGCTTCGTTCCGGATGTTCCTGGTTGTAAATGTTTTACAGGTTTTTGTATTCGATGCCTGGAATTTTCCCTTTTTCGTAACTGTCAGCATTTTTATCGCGCTGATTATCCTTTATACCCTTAAAGGTGGCATAAAAACCATAATCTGGACGGATACTTTGCAAACCACCTTTATGCTTCTGGCCGTTGGGCTTTCTATTTTCCTCATCAGTAAAGATCTTCATTTCGATGTAAAACACCTGTTTTCGACCGTATGGGGGAGTGATTATTCAAAAGTTGTGGTTACTGACTGGCACAGCAAGCAGTTTTTCCTCAAACAAATTATCAGCGGGGCGTTTATTGCCATTGTGATGACAGGCCTAGACCAGGAAATGATGCAGAAAAACCTGAGTTGCCGGAATATTGGTGAAGCCCAGAAAAATATGTTTACATTCAGCATTGTGCTTGTGTTTGTAAACCTGATGTTCCTGTTCCTGGGTGCTGTTTTGTATATCTATTCATCCACACATGGAATCGAATTACCTACCCGAACGGATGATCTTTTCCCCATGATCGCCATAAAATATCTTGGGCCGATAGCCGGGCTTGTTTTTATAATCGGCTTAATTTCAGCCGCATATCCCAGTGCCGATGGTGCTTTAACTTCATTAACCACATCCTTTTCAATTGATATTCTTGGCTTAAACAAACGCAGCGATCTTACTGAAGAACAAAAAAAACGGCTCAGGTATAAAGTTCATATTGCTTTTGCCCTGCTTCTGTTGCTGGTGATTGTGCTTTTCAGAGCTATCAACGACAGGGCTGTAATTGACAAACTTTTCACAGTTGCCGGTTACACCTATGGGCCATTGCTGGGTATGTATGCCTTCGGACTTTTCACACGGTTACAGGTAAAAGATAAATATGTTCCCTGGATTGCTGTAAGTTCACCGGTTTTGTGCTTTTTACTCAGTGAGTATTCAAAAGTACTTTTGGGCGGTTACGTATTTGGTTTCGAACTGCTTATCGTTAACGGGCTATTTACTTTCATAGGTTTGTTTATAATCAGGATCAGGAAAAATAAGGCATCGGTATCTTTATAAAAAAAGAATGCCGCCTTCTGTTCCTGCATTGATAAATCGGTATTTTTGCCGAAAGAATTTTAATCTGAAACACGTATGTCGAACATCCGGTTTAAAGCCCTCGAATTAGCCATTTCGCGCCCAAAGCGATCCATTGAAATGTATGGCAAAGTATCCGATTATTTTGGTGATAACACATTTAACCAGGCTGTTATGCGCCAGTACCTCTCCAAGGAAGCATTCCAGCAACTGCAAAATGTAATTAACAAAGGCGAAAAAATTGACAGGCGCATTGCCGACCAGGTAGCCACCGCCATTAAATCGTGGGCCATTTCGAAAGGCGCCACCCATTACACCCATTGGTTTCATCCATTGACCGGGGCCACCGCCGAAAAACATGATTCCTTCCTTTCGCCAACAACCGAAGGCAGGGCTATTGAAAATTTTGGCGCCGGTGAACTGATACAGCAGGAACCCGATGCCTCAAGTTTCCCCAGCGGTGGCATCCGTAACACGTTCGAAGCACGAGGCTACACTGCCTGGGATCCGACTTCTACGGCCTTTATTATGGATGACACCCTGTGTATTCCAACTATTTTTATTTCATATACAGGCGAAGCTCTCGACTATAAAACACCCATGCTCAAAGCGTTGCACTCACTCGACAAGGAGGCAACAGCCGTTTGCCGGTATTTCGATCGCAACACCTCGAAAGTTGTTGCTACGCTGGGGTGGGAGCAGGAATATTTCCTGGTTGATACGGCTATCTATCATGCCAGGCCCGACATGGCGTTAAGTGGTCGTACGCTTTTCGGACATGCATCAGCAAAAGACCAGCAGCTTTCTGATCATTATTTCGGAACTATTCCGGAGAGTGTGATGGATTTTATGCGCGAGTTCGAATTTGAAGCTCACAGGCTTGGAATTCCGGTAAAAACAAGACATAATGAAGTTGCCCCAAGCCAGTACGAATGCGCGCCTGTTTTCGAAGAAGCCAACATAGCGGTTGACCACAACCAACTGTTAATGCATATACTCGGAAAAGTTGCAAAACGGCACCACCTTACCTTGTTATTGCACGAAAAACCATACCAGGGCATAAACGGATCAGGGAAACACAATAACTGGTCGCTTATGACCAATTCGGGCGAAAACCTGCTTTCGCCGGGAAAAACGCCAAAAGCTAATCTTCGTTTCTTAACCTTCCTAGTAAATATCATTAAGGCTGTTGATACCCATTCGGGACTTATCCGTTCAGTGGTTGCCTCGGCCGGTAACGACCTCAGGCTCGGGGCACACGAGGCGCCACCTGCAATTATGTCGGTATTTATTGGTTCGCAGTTGTCGCAAATGCTCGACGAAATTGAGACTAGTGGTATTAGTACCAACCCGGCAGAGGATGCAGTGGAAGAATTTTCACTGAACCTGCCAAAGATTCCTGAGATTTTCCTAGATAATACTGATAGAAACCGAACATCGCCTTTTGCATTTACGGGGAATAAATTTGAGTTCAGGGCTGTGGGTTCATCAGCAAATTGTGCCAAGCCAATGATTGCTTTAAACCTTGCACTGGCAGAACAATTGCGTGTTTTCAGAAAAGAAGTTGACGCCCAGGTCGAAAAAAGTGCAAACAAGGAAGACGCCATCTACAAAATCCTCAGAAGGTATATCAAGGAATCGAAACGCATCAGGTTCGAAGGCAACAGCTATGGCGATGAATGGATTGAAGAAGCTGCCAAACGCGGGCTGGCGAATGTAGCATCAACACCTGAAGCCTTGAAAATAATGACCAGTGAAGAGGTAATCCAAATGTTCGAAGAACATGATGTATTAACCAGGCGCGAAGTGCTGGCCAGGTATGAAATTGATCTCGAAAATTACATCAAGAAAATCCAGATTGAATCGAGAATAATTGGTGATCTTTCGCATAACCATATCATCCCAACAGCTATCCGGTATCAGAATACCCTGGTTGAAAATGTGAAAGGTCTCAAAGAAGTACTTGATATCAAGACTTTTGTAAAGCTATCGAACAGCCAGATGCAGAATATCAAGGAAATTTCGGAGCATATTTCGATAGTTCGCCAGTTGGTTGCAGATATGATAGATAAACGCAAGATAGCCAATAAAATTGAGGATTCAGCCGAAAAGGCAAGGCTTTACAACCAGGAGGTACTTCCATTTTTCGAAAAGATCAGGTATCATGTCGATAAACTCGAATTGCTGGTGGATGATGAACTGTGGCCTTTACCCAAATACCGCGAACTTTTGTTTATCAAATAAAAGTTGTAGCAAATTTGCCGTATGAGCCTACTAATTAGCAGAATTATGTTTTGTTAATTAACCTTCGTAAAATAACCCTTGTTTGAATCTAAGCAAGGGTTATTTTGATTTAAGTGCGTTCATCACGCAGTTTTCCAATCAGTTACTATCTTAATTTCAGTATTTTGAGATACAGCCTGGAAGCTGATTTGGAGCAATCCTCCATTTGATGAAATTCACCTAATGTTAACAATTTAAAAAACGAACAGATGTTGTGCCGGGGAAACGCAAAATCCATTAACTTTGAGATACAAATAAAAAAGAGATTATGTTAAAACGATATATCCTGTTTGGATTTCTATACATTTCATTTTTTGGGTTACATGCCCAGATCAATGTAAGCAAGATTGGTTCCGAAGGCATTCCGGCAACTGCCGAAGGTTTGTTTTATTCATTACCACTCACTGTAATACAGGTTGATATCGTGGTTAATAAAGTTCAGAAAATAAAAGGACCTTACGCTGAATATGCTGATCAGATGCTGGGGCTTTCGCAGGTTACCCTTGCTAACAGTACGGAATACGAACTTAAGGATATCAGCTTAACCTCCTACAATGAGGTCGATCCGGCCCAGTATTATTTCATTCATAAGCCACACAAACAGAAAGATAAAAAGGCACTCGAGTTATTTTTGACCGATGGCGGAATTATATCAGGAGCCGGAACCATCAGCCCTTCCAAAAGTGGCCGCAATGAACAATTTATTGAGCTTTCGGATTCGCGCGTAAGCATGCCCGAAGTGGCCAACCCTAATGTGCTTGAGCGCATGGATACAGTGGTAAAACGGATCAGCCTCGATTCGACTATAATTGAACAGAAGTTTTTCAGGAAAACATCAGCTGCCAAAACCACCGAACAAAAAGCACGCGAAGCAGCAGAATTTATCCTGAAACTCGATGAAAGTATGTACAACCTTATAAATGGCTACCAGGAAGTTAATTATGAAAAAGGTACCATGGAGTTTATGTACAACCAAATGAATACCATGAAACAGGATTACCTTGATTTATTCAAGGGAATTACCCATACTTCCACTTCAACATATACATTCTACTATGTTGCCGACAAAAACAATCTCACTGAAACCCTTTGCCATTTTTCTACCGCCAAGGGCATACTCCCTAAAAATGCAACCACAGGCGACCTTGTCCAGATACAGGCGGTGAGTTTGAATAAAACCAATGTACTCAAACCCGAAACAGATAAACTACTACAAGCGCAACGCGATGCCCATGGTTTGTACTACCGGATTCCCGATAAAGCAAATATTGCTCTCAAAATAGGAGGCCAGGTTAAAATTGAGACACAGTTTGTCATAAACCAATTAGGAGTTATAACGCTGCTGCCTGCCAGCAGTTTCAGAAATTTGAGCTTTGATAACAATACCGGAGGCCTCAGGCACGTTGTACTGGAATAAACTACACAAACATATTATAATACTCACTCACACTGCAGGATGAAATTTAAAGAAATTTTAATCAAAGCAATGCGCATTTCGCTGATTCCAAGCATTGAATGGAAGGTAATACGGGCTGAACAGGAAACACCGAAAGAGTTAATGTGGCAATTTGCTTTTCCAATCATTTTATTTAGTGCCGTGGGGCGCGACATAGGATTGTTTTTTGTTGCAAAGGAGGTACTCGGGTATTCGTTAAACCTGGCTATTTTGCTGTTTTTTAACTTATTATCGTGGGTAGTTATTCCATACCTGCTCATCATGTTTGCAAGCTATACGCTAAATCTTACGCTTCCCAGGCTAGGAATTGAAACCGATTACATGCGATTACTTAAGCTGGTTGTGTACACATTTACCCCGCTTTTTATCGTCACTTTTTTTGTATACCTGCACCCTTTGCTCAGGATACTCATACCTATAGGGATTTATGTTTTTATAGCCTATACGCTGTATGTATTCTGGTATGGTTTACAGGAGTTATTTGATATCACGCTCGAAAAGAAACTTCGGTTTATTGTGATAACAATAGCTGTTGGATTTGTTATAATTTTCCTTGCACAGCACATTTATGGACTTCTGCTTGGCTGGGTGATGCCAGGAATGGAAGCTTATGTGAAATAATTTCAGATCAGCGCCTTACGCAATTTTACAAGGCCCGCCAGTAGTTCATCCATTAGTTCCAGTCGTAACATGTTGGCTCCATCTGATTTTGCTTTCGATGGATCCGGATGTGTTTCCATGAAAAGACCTTCAACACCCGAAGCAATACCAAGTCGAGCCATGAGAGGAATAATATCAGGGCGCCCACCGGTTACACCAGCCGGCTGGTTGGGTTGTTGCAGCGAATGGGTAACATCAAGAATAACAGGCACCCCGGCTTGCTGCATTACAGGGATATTGCGGAAATCAACTACCAGGTCGGTATAGCCAAACGTGGTTCCCCTTTCGGTGAGCATAACTTTTTGATTGCCTGTTTCTTTAACCTTTTCAACTGCAAAATGCATGGCATCGCCCGAAGCAAACTGACCTTTTTTAATATTTACAACTTTCCCGGTTTCGCCGGCAGCTACCAGTATATCGCTCTGGCGGCACAGGAAGGCAGGAATCTGAAGCACATCAATATATTGCGCTGCCATGCGTGCATCACTTTCGCTGTGAATATCACTTACAACGGGTACCCCTAATTTCTGCCGGATGCCTGCCAAAACCTCTAAGGCTTTTTCATCGCCAATACCGGTAAAGGAAGAACTTTTCGACCGGTTTGCTTTACGGTACGAAGCTTTGAAAATAAACGGGATTTCGTACTT
The DNA here is from genome assembly GCA_937965665.1 of uncultured Bacteroidales bacterium. Taxonomy (GTDB): domain Bacteria; phylum Bacteroidota; class Bacteroidia; order Bacteroidales; family UBA4417; genus UBA4417. The sequence goes on along the minus strand of CALCJE010000292.1, from coordinate 178 downwards.
ATCGCATAAGTCGACTAAAATCCGGGCAATTTCTACCGGGCTTTCCTTATCTTCTACAACACAGGGACCTGCCAGCAGGAAAAAATTACCTGAATCAAGATGTTTAATAAATGGCACTTCGCTTATCGTATTCATGTATCTGGCTTTATTTGAAATTCTTGTTTACGTTTAATATCCA
>CALCJE010000291.1 GCA_937965665.1 uncultured Bacteroidales bacterium | reverse complement strand
GAAATAGTAACTACTTTACCACCGAGTTCGGTTACTTTTGTAACAGCACCCCAGGCAACATTACCGAAACCTGAAACACATACAGTTTTACCTTTGAAATCAGTTCCTTTGGTTTTAAGCATTTCCTGTGCGAAATATACATTTCCGAAACCTGTAGCTTCCGGACGAACAAGGCTGCCACCCCAGTTGAGGCCTTTGCCTGTAAGAACGCCTGAATGCTCGCGGGCTAATTTTTTGTACATTCCATAAAGGAAACCTATTTCGCGTCCGCCAACACCTATATCACCTGCAGGAACGTCGGTTTCTGGACCGATAAGTCTCCACAGTTCGAGCATATACGACTGGCAGAAGCGCATAACTTCTGCATTCGATTTTCCTTTGGGATCGAAATCGGATCCACCTTTTGCACCACCCATCGGGAGAGAAGTAAGGCTGTTTTTGAAAATCTGCTCAAAGCCCAGGAATTTCAGAATGCTGAGGTTTACTGAAGGGTGGAAACGGAGCCCGCCTTTGTATGGTCCTATAGCATTGTTGAACTGAACGCGGTATGCAAGGTTAACATGAACCTTTCCATGATCGTCGACCCAGGGAACTTTAATGGTAAGAATACGATCAGGCTCAACCAGGCGGTCGATAATACCTGCTGCCTCAAACTGAGGATTTTCGTTGTAAACTTGTTCGATTGATTCTAATACTTCACGAACAGCTTGTAAGTACTCAACTTCACCCGGATGTTTTTTCTCCAGGTTGGTCATGATTTTTTCAACTTCCATCACAAAGGAATTTAGGTTAAATAATTATATTTTAGTCTCAAAAATGTTTGCTTGAAAACCGTGCAAATGTATTTATTTAAGTAAATCACTGAAGTTTTTTTTGATATTTTTTTTCATTCCAAACAAGCATCGATTGATTCGCTGCAAAGCTTGTCACTATTGACTTATGGATATTTCGCAATTTGTTTCGAATGTAAAATTATAATACTTTATGGATTTTTAACGATAAATTTTTCTTTATTAAGCGCTTGCCCGCGAAATTTCTTTGCCTTTCCACTTCATCCTGAACCTTCTTTTTAATGAAACTTTAGGGCGTGGAATCTGTTTGCTCATAAAATTTCGAGCCTTGAAGCATGAATTTTTAAGCCTGCACAAACTTTAACTATTGGTTTGAGCCCTGGGTTATACTGTTTCCAGTTGCGATTTCAGGTTGTTTAACCCGATCTGAAGATCGTCACCAATCATTTTCTCCATATTCATAAAAAGTAGCATCAGGTTCATCGGGTATTTCATTCCTGCTTTTAATGACCATGTTACACGGGTCTGGTTTTCCGATTCGCCGGTAGTTGTCATGTATGCCGTGGCTAGTCCGTCGATTGGTTTGATGAAGTGAATGCTAAAGTCGATCCGCTCGCCATCGGTAATTTTAATGATTTCCTGTTCGCCTTTGTCCACGTTTTTCTTTTCACTTTCCCAAGCCGAAACAAACCCGGGCGTACCATCGGTTCCACGATACTCTTTTTTCATGTCGGGATCCATGGTTGCCCATTTGCTGAAATTATCCTGGTTTCGCAGGTATTTAATAAAATCGAACACCTTTCGACTGGGTTGGCCGATTACAATATCGCGGGTTACCTGGTACTCTTTGCTGGTAAACAGGGCTATGATCAGGAGCAGAACCACTACGGCGGCAACGATTACCAAAACTATTAAAAGCACGTTCATAAATGCTGGTTTTTGTTTAAAATGTATGGAAAAAACTGACCGGTGCTGAGTAAATGCTAATTCAGCAATTAAATCACTTTAAACATTTCAAAAACAAAAATGTTTGGATTACAACAGTTTATGGTACTTTTTATTTTCCCTGATGGAAATGACTGCTATAAATTTCGTTGCCTGACAGCTTCAAAAATGATAATTCCTGCAGCAACAGAAACATTCAGCGAGCCAATGGTTCCGGCCAGCGGAATCTGGATACGCTCGTCGCAAAGTTTCAGGTATTCGGGCGAAATACCATCTTCCTCTGATCCCATGATAAAAGCAATGGGGCCAGTGAGATCGGTTGTACTGTAATTAGTGCTTCCATGTTCGGTAACAGCCACAAGCCTGATGCCTGAATCTTTCAGGTAACGGAGTGTATTTTTAAGGTTAGCACTGCGGTGAACCGGAACCAGGTTTAATGCGCCGGCTGAAGTTTTAATGGCATCGGCATTTACCTGTGCGCTGCCGCGTGAAGGAATTATCAAAGCATCAACACCGGCGCATTCGGCACTACGGGCAATGGCGCCCATATTCCGCACATCTGTAACCCGGTCGAGGATAATAAACATTGGCTGCCTGCCGCCTTCGAACACCCGCATCAGTATGTCTTCAACCGGCTGGTATTCGATCATCGATACAAAGGCAACAATTCCCTGGTGGTTGGCTTTGGTAAATGAGCCGAGTTTTTCGTTCGGAACTTTTTGTACCGGTATCTCCATTTGTTCAGCCAGCGAAGTGATTTCGCGTACCTGGGGATTCCGGAGTTCACGTGAGAGTAGTATCTTTTCTATATCTTTCCCGGCATTCAGCGCTTCCAGGATGGGGTGTACACCATATATCAGGTTCTCGGGTTGGCGGCGTTGTGATTTAAAGTTGCGTTCGTACATATTCGGGTATAGGGTTGTTTAAAAGATAGAAGTTAGGTTTCAGTTTTTAATATGTCATTCAATGGTCATTCAATGGTTATTTGGTGGTCATTCGCTGGTTAACCAGGATTTTTTTTATTGGTTTATCGTCGCCAGTTTTGAACATACTGGTACCATATCATTTTATATTCAGGTTCGCGGTCCAGCATATAATCGTTGTCAGTAAAAGGGTTTGATATTTTATCGAAATAAAACCTGAGTGCTCCCGGATCATCGTATTCGCCATAAATCCAGACTTCCTGTTCGAAACTCCTGAATACCAAATCCGGCTTCCCGATAACGATATAAATCATTCCGCGGTCGGTTTTCCAGCCATCAGTATAAGAGGTGTAAAGTTTATTTGCATTTTCAACTCTCGAATAATAACTGCGGATGAGTTCGAGTGCACGTTCTTCATGGCCTGCATTTACCAGCCAGAAACTGTCGACGGCAGTTTTCGAATCTTCATACAAGCTCAACTGCCGGTACTCTGCTGAAGATGTAATGTAACGAAGGGCTTCGAGCATCTGTTTGTGCATGGAAATTTTCGGGAAACCGTTATCCATCCTGAGCAGAACAGGACCAAGCCGCTCCTCCGGATCAGTGGGTAAGAAATAAAAACCAGTTTTATCAGTCAAAAAATATTCGCTGCGGCCATTTTTTAATTCAATATGAAAGGTAGTATCAGGTTGGTGGTTATTTGCCTGCTGGCCGGGCTCAATGAATGGGGGAGTAGCTGCCTGAGGGGTAAAGGCAAAATGCCTGACATTGATGTTTCTGCTGGCTGTATCTTCGGTTACCAGGCTGTATTTTGAGGAAACTGAGGTTATATTGCCAGAAAGGTATTCGCCGGTTTCAGTCCTGAACCGGTACCACGGCTGGCTGAAACGATTCAGTTTGTTGAAATACTCCAGCAGCAGGTAGTCTTCCTGCATGCCGGGTATCGAATACGTCGCTTTAACGAAATAATCCATCCCGAGGGGAGCCTTAAACGCCCAGGTCTGGCTTATAAAGCTTGCATTTATTGAAGTGTCGGCTATGCTAAAAGTGGCACTGTCGACCAGGCTAACCTGTTTCCCTGCCCCAATAATTTCAACAAGCAAGCTTCCGTTTTTGGTATAGGTTTTTGATACAGGGTCGGGAAGTATAAGTCCTGATGGCAAGGTAATGCCGAGTTCGGAGATGCTGTCGTTTAAATGGTAAATATAGCTTAAGGCAAGGTTGTTTTCTTTTCGTTCGGCATACATATTACTGATATCCATTCCTGTGATGCGAAGGGACGGATTACATCCGCTCAGCATCAGTGCAAGCATGGTAAGCAATGAAATTTTTCTGCGAAAAAGCCTGGTTGAAAAAAACAAAACTGTCAGCGGTTTATAATCTGTAAAATTACAAAAAAAAGAGGCCGGAAATATCCGGCCCCGAAATGTATTAGGTATGCCTTTGTTGATTACCTGACACGGATTTTTGTGCCTAGCTGTAATTTTTTGGTTGGCTTAATCCCGTTTATCGAGCAGAGTTGCTTTACGGATGTACCGTACTTCCGGGAAATAGCGCTAAGAGTATCACCACTTTTAACGGTATGATATTTTTTTGATTTCGACGATTTCGCAGCCTTCGATGATTTCGATTTCGAATTGTCGTTTCCATTGTTGGCAGCCAGCTCGGTGGTTGAGGTGCCCGGGAGATAATCGCGTGTAAGCCCATAAGTCGACCGCGTTACAGCAAAGGTATCAGCAAGCAGGCTATAGGTATCGAAATTTATTATTTGCTTGGGATTAAATGCTTTGCCCTGGAAGCGGGTTTCGAAATGCAGGTGGTTGCAGGTAGCCCGACCAGTGTGTCCGCCCAGCCCGATAACATCACCGGCTTTCACTTGCTGGTTGACCCGTACATTAATTTTCGACAGGTGACCATACAGGGTTTCGAGCCCGTTGAAGTGCCTCACTACCACACAGTTGCCATAACCTGAGTAGCGACGTGCCATACGAACCACACCATCGAAAGCAACACTCACCGGGTCGCCGGCTTCGAGTTTAATATCAACACCCGAATGCACCCTGCGTCCACGATTTCCAAAAGGAGAAAGAAATGTTCCTTCAACTGGCATCACAAAACCTGTTGAATATTCATTAAACAGAGGTAAACTCACGGAGTCGCCAAGGGATGGAGGGACTTCAGAATATCTTTTTACGCATAAGGTATCCCAACTTTTATAGTATTTGTTGAGAAATGCATTATTGATGCTTGATGGTATTGCCGCATTGGAAGGCGGCAGCGAAATTTCAGCGGCTTCGAGTTCATTCTCATCCATTCCACCGGCGGGCTCATCGGTAAGCTGCTGCGCAAACGCGATGGATCCCGAAAGGGTGAAAGCCAGTGAGATGAAAAAAGTAAATGCCGTTTTCTTAAAAGTCATGAAATGTATTTTGTGTATATAATGAATTGACTTAATAGGAATAAGTCATAACTGAGTTTTCAAAAGTAGGTTAAAACAATTAAACTTAAAAGAAAAATTAAGTTTTTTTAAGAAAATATTCACCACAAAATTTACACCTGTTCAATTCGTCAAGACCCGGGGTCTGCACCGTGTAAAAGTTTCGGGTAATAAGCAGTGTTTTGCATTTCGGGCAGTAAGTATCATTGTTACCATTGTTTATGTTCCCGGCGTAAACATAGGTAAGTTCTTTTTCGGCCAGGCAGGTGAGCCTTTTGATCGATGAAACCGGTGTTGCTTCGGTTGCCAGTTTATAATTTGGGAAATAACGTGAAATATGCAAAACTGTTTCTTTTCCTAATTTTCCCGAAATCCAATGTACCATGTTCGTAAAGGATTCTTCATCGTCGTTCAATCCCGGTACTACCAGGTTAACAACCTCCAGGTGTTTTCCGGCTTCGCTGATGGATGTTAGCGACTCTTTTACAGGTTCAAGTTTAGAGGATGTTACTGTTTTGTAAAAGTCATCTGAAAATGCTTTCAGGTCGACACTAAAAGCATCGATAAGTGGAAGTAGCTCATTCAGAGGGGCTTTATTGATAAATCCATTGGTTACCATTACCGTTTTGAGTCCTGCATCTTTTGCAAGCCTGGCAATGTCGAACATATATTCGTACCAAACTATAGGTTCATTATATGTAAACGCTATCCCGATATTACCGGGTTGCTGTAACGCAAGCTGAATAATCTGGTCGGGCGTATAAAAATTTTTTATCGAACCAGCATCAGGCGCTGATTGCGAAATAGAACAATTCTGGCAAAAGTAACATCTCAGGTTACATCCATACGTGCCCAACGATAAAATATGTGAACCCGGGTGAAAATGATAGAGTGGTTTCTTTTCAATGGGATCGATATGAATGGCAGAAACAATGCCATATACCGCCGATGTTAACCTTCCGGCTTTATTGGTCCTAACCCTGCATATACCCGATTTTTCATCAGCCAGCTTACAGTTGTGCGGGCACAAGGTGCATTGCACACTCCCGTCATCATGCGAAATATACCAGCGGGCTTCGGTTTCCATTGTTTTGTGTTTTTAAACGGCTTCGGTCAGTTATCTGTATTGTAATTTTGCCTGTTTTTATTTTGCATACCTTTTACGGTTACATTTACACCAACTTCCAATCTACAGGTTCTTTCCCTGCCTGCACTAATAATTCATTGGTTTTCGAAAAGTGCCGGCAGCCAAAGAAACCGCGGTAAACCGAAAGGGGTGAAGGGTGCACAGCTTTCAGAATGAAGTGTTTGGACGTGTCAATCAGGCTTTCCTTAGCCTGGGCATAACTTCCCCAGAGTATAAAAACCAGCCCGCTGTGCCTGGCCGAAAGCTGGCGGATGACTTCATCGGTAAAATTTTCCCAGCCATGCCTTTGATGCGATCCGGCCTGGTTAGCTCGCACGGTAAGTGTAGCATTCAGAAGTAATACGCCTTGTTTAGCCCAGTTTTCGAGGTTGCCCGAATTAGGGACAGGAATTCCCAGGTCGGTTGAGAGTTCTTTATAAATATTCACCAGCGACGGGGGCAATGCAATACCATCGGGAACTGAGAAACAGAGCCCGTGCGCCTGTCCGTCGCCATGATATGGATCCTGGCCTAATATTACCACTTTTACCTTGCTGAATGGAGTATAGTCGAATGCAGCAAATATCCGGTTGCCCGGCGGATATACCCGAAATTGTTTTTTCTCTTCGGTGAGAAATGCTTTAAGTTCAGTAAAATAAGGTTTTTCGAATTCGGAACGCAATACTTCAAGCCATTCTTTTTCAATCCGCGGTTCAGTTTTTTCCATCTGGGTTCAAAAATTTAATGGGTTGAAATTAGAGAAAATCAGGCTATCAGAAGTGGATTGGTACTCGATTTATTTAAATCTTTGTGAGAAATTTATTTCCATGGGGAGAACAAGCCACTAAAAAATATTGATTAGTCTACACTTAAAAGAATGGTTTTCCCGTTATCTGCTTAAATTCCCGGTTTATGAAAAAGATATCTGTTCTTTTGGTTCTATCACTGGTTTTTATACTTTTTGCATGCCAGCCCGTGACATTTACCGAGCCACAACCCAAAAATGTGGCTGAATTACATGCTATCCCCGCCCGCTTACAAGGGAAATACCTGAATGCCAGCGATAGCTCTTTGTTACAGATTACAGCTTCTTCAATGATCATTTCGTACCGGTACGAAGAAAAAATACATGTCAGCCAGCTCGACAGTACCGAGCAACTTATCGGGGATACACTTTTTGATATGCTCACAGCCAGGGGAAAACTGATCAGGATTGAAGGTGATTCCATCGTTAAACCTGTCAGCGGTTCGGATACTTTGTTTGCCATTGATGCAAAGCATGTGCTCAAAAAGTTCAAAGGTTATTATTTTCTGAACACAAGTAACTCGCCTAATAACTGGCAAGTTCAAAAACTGGAACTGGCAAAAGGCCGGCTTACCTTAAGCAGTCTCAATACAAAAGAAGACCTGGACCAGCTTGTTGAAATTACCGAGTATCCGCAGGATACCACAGCCTATGTATTCTCGCCAACACGAAAGCAGTTTAAAAAGTTTGTGCGCAACCAGGGTTTCAGGGATAGTGAAGTTTTTCTTAAAATCAAGGATTAACCAGCTGCTTTTACGCCTGTTACATATCATTTCCTTCTCTTGTCAAGCCTCTGAATCCTCCCGGGCATTGTCATCTTATTTAAAAGGTACTTCCTCCTCATCAATCAGCTCTTTCTCCAGTTTTTTATCATCTTTCATATTCCTGATAACCAGTACTACAATTATAGCAGCGACGGCTCCATAATGATAATTATTTCTATGGTTCCGGTTTCCATGGGCTTTCGTTTAAAGGGTGAGCATTTTGTTTAAATGATTATTAAACATGGATTCGTTCGACCAGAAACAATTTCAGATTAATAAAAATATTGATTTTGGCCGGCTATAGCAAAACATATTTGGTCAATCTTCAAACTTTTGATTCAGTATGCATAAAAAAAGGAGCTTATGGCTCCTTTTGATGTATCTGAATGACTTATTTTTTTTTTCGTTTTTTGCGGTTCATCTCTTCCTGTTCGGCTTCGCGCAGCAGGGTTTTCCAGTCCGATTTGGTTTCGGCTGTAAAGGCGAGGGTTTCTTTATAATCCTGTTTTTTAATATCCATTACTTCAACCGGCTTGCCAATATATGCTTCAATTTCTTCGAGCAAAGGTTTTTCATCGTTGCTGCAAAACGACACAGCAATGCCTTTTTTATCGGCCCGGCCGGTGCGCCCTACCCGGTGAACATAATTTTCGGGTTTTTCGGGCAAATCGTAGTTTACTACAAAATCCACATTCGGAATATCGATACCACGAGCGCTCACATCCGTAGCAATCAGTATTTTGAATTCACCATTTTTAAACCGTTTCATCACCTGAAGCCGATCCGTTTGTTCCTTGTCGCCATGAATGGTTTCGCATTTAATGTTCAGCTTTTCCATGGCAAGGTTCACGCGTTCGGCCCGTACTTTGGTGCGCACAAAAACTACAATCTTACTTTCAGGATTTTCATTAACCAACCTTTCGAGGAAAAACCGCTTGTCGTCCATTTCAATAAAAGCCACCGAATGATCGATATTGCGGGCTACCGGATCCTTGGGCGAAATCTGTATCCGGATCGGGTTTGTTACCAGCGAATAGGCCACTTTTTTAATATAAGGATTGATGGTTGCAGAGAAAAACAGTGTTTGCCGTTTACGCGGAAGTTTTTTAACCAGTTGCTGAATATCGTTTACAAAACCCAGGTCGAGCATATGATCAGCTTCATCGAGGATCAGGATTTCAATTTTGCTTAAGTCGAGATGGCCCTGGCTCACCAGGTCGAACATACGGCCGGGTGTTGATACAATGATATCAACGCCTTGCTCAAGCCGGGCAATCTGCGGGTCCTGGTCAACGCCTCCCATCAGGCAGAATACTTTTACCCGTGTATGTTTGGCTATTTGCTGGAATACTTCAGTGATCTGTAAAGCGAGTTCGCGGGTGGGAACCATAACCATGCAACGTATACCGGTGCTGCGACTCGAAAATTTCTGTTCGTGTAAAATACTGATTACCGGAATGGCGAAAGCAGCGGTTTTGCCGGTTCCGGTCTGGGCAATGGCCAGCACATCGTCGCCATGCAAAATAGGGCCAATGCTTTTGTACTGAATATCGGTAGGCCTGCGAAAACCAGCATCAGCAATGTTTTGCTGTATTTCGGGGGCTAAATTGTATTGTTCAAATTTCATAGTTCATTTGTAAAAGGCTGCAAAGATACGCAGGGAAGCCGAGTAATCGCATTTTTATTGTAGTGAACCAAAATACCTGATTCTAAATTATTTCCGTATAAACTTTTATGGGTTCCAACTGTTTATGATTCGTATTTTAGGGAAGTATCATTCATTAACCATTTAAAATTTTTAGCCATGACAGACTTAAATAAGATTTTGGGAATGGTATCTATTGCCATGTTGATCGTACTTCTCTACTTCGTATTTACGGGAAACAGCAAACTGAATGATGCTGTAAAAACGCTTAATGATGTAAGCGCTAAAGTTAAGGTAGTGAATGATAGTTTGCATAATGCCCAGCAATCGATTGAAGGGGTGATGAAAAAACTTGAGTTCAGCGAAAATGAATTGAGAATTCTGAAGACCAACAGAGATTTGCTTGAGCTGGAAGAACAAAAAAAGAAAGCCAACGATTGGAATGAATTACAGGATTTTAAGGCGAAGATCAAAAAAAATGAAAGTACGAAAGACAGCCTGATTGATGCAGCTAAGAAATTTGATATCTGAATCCGACATGCAATAATTGGCGCAGGCAACAATCGGCTACGGGTATTCCTAAAGCCTGTATGTTAAGAATGCCTGGAAACTAAAATTGGTTCAACCCTTAACAGTAAAATTTATGAAACAAACTTTATTCCTGCCGGTAGTTCTGTTATGCATGTTTACCAGTGCTTTCGGGCAAAGCGGAAGCTTCAAAATTGTACCCCTTCAGTACGGTACCTCAACAAGTTCGCCGTTGTTATTTACCAGGGGCGATACCATTAAGATTGAAAACGATACTGTTTACCTGATGAACGCGATCAGGTATAGCTTTTACCGAAATCTTCATAAGGCAACCCTGGCAGGGAAGGATTCTGTTTGCTCAAAGCTGCTGAATGCCTACGAGCTGCGGCTTATTGAGCATGAGCAGGCATACAGCAAACTGCTCGAAAACAGCAAACAAGCCGAGAAAGTGTCGCTCGACCTGATCTCATATTCACAAAAATCGCTGGCAGGCACCCAGAAAACACTGGAATTTACGCAGTCAACGCTCGATCAGTCGCTTAAAAGTATTGATATGGCTCATGATTATATTCAGCAGGAAAAATGGAACTCCAAGGGACAAAAATTACTGGTTGGCATTTGCGGAAGATCGGAAGAGCGTCGTGTAGGGAAAGAGTGTAGATCTCGGTGGTC
>CALCJE010000290.1 GCA_937965665.1 uncultured Bacteroidales bacterium | reverse complement strand
ATAAGTGGTGGCTCCGGTTGAGAAATTCGTAAAATTCACTTTAAAACCATCGGCCACATAGCTGAATACTGCCTTTGTGCCGCTTGAGGTATCATCTTTCTCGCACGAAACAGCTGTAAGCATAGCCAGGGCGATACCCAATATAAACCATTTGTTTTTTTTCATGTTGTTAAATGTTTTTATGATTAGTAATTCGTTGTTTAGTGTTGGCAGGTCTGTTTACTTTTCAGTAATTTTTACCTGGTGAGTTAAGCTGTTCAACCCGGTTGTTTCATTCCAGGTGCCTTTGTTAGCAAGTCGAACCGAATATTCTGCCCTGTTTTTCAGTGTTGCATCACGATCGGTAATTGAAAGGAACGAATCGTAATCACCAGCCGGAATGCCTGTTAAATTCAAACTTTTTGTAATGGTAAGCATTCCATAGGGTTTGCAGGAGCGCAAATCAACAGCAAGATCTATCGGATAGCTGGTGCCCGTTGTTTTGTTTTTTAAAACCAGGCTGGTAATCTTGTAATTATACAGAGGGGCATATCCTTTGTTGGTGAGGGTAATTTCAATTGTATAATCCTTGCCAGGAGTACCTACGTCAGGCAATTTGGCGGTTACCAGGCTGAGCCTGTAACCGAGGTTACGCCTAAATTCATCAAAGCAACCTGAATTTCTCCAGGCTGTAATTACAGGTTGATACCAATCGAGGTTCAGATAGGTCCATTTTAAAAGCCTCATCTCGGTCTGCGCTGCAGAGCAGCCTGGGAAATCGCCCTGGGGCGGACAGGTTTCGCCTCCCGTTGGCACATACAATGCATCCTGGCTTATGTAGTTTTTTTCGGCTGTAACATTATTGTAAGTTCCATAATCGTCTCCTCCGGCCAGGAAGCAATCGTTGTGATGGCCAATGCGGGCCTTGTTTTCAGCGGTGTAGGCGATTGAAGCATCAATGGGAGTAGTATTTCCCACAATATCCTGTTTTGCCTTGGGCGTGCGCACCTGCACCATTATTTCGGCTGGCAGAACGCTCAGTAGTTTATACAGGATAGTTCTTTTGTTTTCAGTGGTTGCCAGCCCGTTACTCGAGCTATGCCATTCGCCCCATGCCCCGATAAAACCGGCCTGTACAAAAGCAATAACATCCTTATTTGCTTCGAAGAAAGGTTTCAACTGGTCGAGGTGCTGCAAAACAATGGCTAAAGGCGCATCGGTTCCGGCCATATCATCGGTATAGGCAAAACGAAGCACACACTTTAACCCGGCATCGCGTATCAGCTGCAAATCGGAATTCATGAGCTGGAATTGTACATCACTGATGGCTTTATCCTTAAACTTATCGAGGTAAAACTGCCGCATGATCATGGTTACATTATCAGCCCTGAGTGTTGCAAGCCACATAGCATTCAGGCCTGCTCCTTCCGATTTTACATCCGCCATATGAATGAAACCACGTTCCGGGTTCGGAAAAATATCCGTTGATGCCTGATACTGTATGGTAGTGGTATCAGGAGCGGCCTCACCATCCGTTTTTTTGCAGCCCGAATACAATAGCATCAAAGCGCAAATCAGAAGAAAGGCAGGGATATTAGTCGTAAAATTTCGTTTCGTAAATTTCATATCTGGGTAATGATTCTGTTATTATTAAACAATTTAACAGGGAAATGAGTATGTATTTCAGAAAGGAAAAGGAAGCAGGATTTAATCCATTAACATTTAAACCCTGCTTCCATACAACTATCAATTGTAACCCGGATTCTGAATAAACACACCCTTGCCTTCGCTAACGGCACGTAAGGAGAATGGGAAAACCACCTTATTGTCATCAGCATAGGTAGAGCCTGTGAGTTCTTTGCAACGGGATACAAATTTCCCGTGGCGGATAAGATCGGAACGGTACTGGCCGTTTTCGCACCAGTATTCGTGGCTACGCTCAGTAAGGATCATATCGTTAAAAGCTGAAAGCGAGCTGTAATCGGCCAGTTTTATTTCAGGAATCTGAGCCCTGCGGCGGATCACATTTACCAGGTCGATGGCTTCCTGGGTAGGAGCACTCATATTGGCAAGGGCTTCTGCTTTCGACAACAGAACATCGGCGTACCTGTACTGTATAATATCAACGGTAGTTAAACCAGTGGTACGCAGGGCATCCTGATCAATTTTTAATGGAATAGGACCAAGATCGATGTTGGTACCCGGGTTAGCCCGGTTGTAAGTTACGCCATCAGTACCTGTGTATTCGGTTATCAGCATGTTTTTACGGATATCAGTCGGCTCGAACGAATCGTAGAAATACCATGTGCTCTGAACGGTTGCCCAGCCACCCTTTGGATCGAAGTTCGAAGGCAGAACCATAAGCTGCCATTGGTTTTCGCTGGTGCCATCGTAATCGCAAGGTACAGCCCAGATAACTTCCTTGCTGTTCCTAGCTCCGTTCAAACCCCACATGCCCACGTAATCGGATTGAATGTGGAAGTAATTCATTTTGATGATATCATCGCAAAGTGCATTTACTTTATCCCATTGCTTTTCGTGTAGCATCAGGCGGATATTGATCATTTTAGCCAGGGCCTTGCTGAACTTACCATATTCGGTGGCACCCGGATCGGGTAAATCAACTGCTGCAGCAATCAGATCATCCTCAATAAACTTAACCATTTCTTCGTGCGAAAGCCTGGCCAGTGGTTTTTCCTTTAACGGGTTTTGAAGTACTTCCAAAGGTGCAATAACAATGGGCCCATACATATCGAACAAGTCGTATGCCAGTAATCCACGTGCGCAGCGAACTTCGGCTATTGCTTTTTTCTTCACAGCATCAGATACTGTCGATTTTTCGATAGCATCGATGGTGGTGGTCATACGGCTAATCTTGTTATAAAATCCGGAGCCTGGTGCATCGCTCGTTCCATCATAGAAGTAGGTCATACCTTCGTCAGTAGGTAAAAGATTGAGCAAGTGCCCGTCGCGCTGAACGCTGAATTTTCCCGAAAGAATTTCGGTAGTAGCATCCAAAACGAACATAATTCCTCTTTCGGAGGTTGAATTTATACCGTCCCACCATGCACCCCTGAGCGGGTAATAGCAGGAATTTACCATGGCCTGTATATCATTTTCCGATTGCGGAAATATGCTTGGATTGATATCAGCGTAATCTTTTGGGACCAGGTCTTTGGTGCAACCACCCATAAACATGAGCGTTACTATACCGAGAAATATTAATTTCATTTTCATGATTTTTCTTTTTAGCAGGTTAATTAAAATGTGATGTTTAATCCCAGTGTATAGGTCTTCACGTTAGGATAAGCTGCAGTGTACGAATCGGTTTCGGGGTCAATTCCTGTATAAGGAGTGATTACGAAAAGATTTTGGGCATCAAAATGTACCTGGGCATCCTGTAAAACACCACCGAGCCATTTTTTGGGTAAGTTATAACCCAGCGAAACATTCTGCAACCTGATGAACCAGGCTTTTTGCAGGAAGAAATCGCCGCTGCCATAATTGGTACCCCAACCGTTGTAGGAACTTGGATGTGTGGTCGACGGATTTGTTGGTGTCCAACGATCCTTTACTGTACGCAGGCCATTATAACCATAAGTGTAAATACCTTCGGCACTTACACCATAGGCCAGGTAATTTGGATCAGCAAGGTTGCGGCCAAACATTCCATTGAAAAAGAAATCGAGGGTAAAGTTTTTGTAGGTTATCGAGTTGCCTAAACCGGCAATTGCACTTGGGTCAGAAGATCCTATTAACCTTGTATCTGCATCGTCAATGATACCATCAGGTGCGCCTGTGCGTATAAATCGGCCATTTTCATCAACCATTGGATTTCCGTTGTTATCGCGTTTATAGCCGTTTATATCTTTGATCTTTACCGAACCTGGCAGAAGATCGGGCTGTGCCGGAACTACTTCGCCAACCTGCATTATACCATCTGATTCCCTGTAATATAGTGGGCGAAGCGGATCGTTATCACTTTCGTAAACACTGGGCTTCCAGTCATCTGCTCTTTTCTTCCAGGTATCTTTGAATTTAGAGAATGAGAAGGTTGTTTTCCATTGAAAATCATTTTTAACCACGTTGCGGGTAACGAGGGTAAACTCAATTCCCTTGCTTTGTGTTTCGCCTACATTATAGGCAACCATATTCACTTCGTGATAGCTGTTTATGGGTTTAAATGCCAGCAAATCAGAGATTACCCTGCTGTAGAGTTCCAATGAACCGTTAATCCTGTCCTTGAACATGCTAAAGTCGACACCCAGGTTTGCTTCGGTGGTGGTTTCCCACTTTAGGTCGGGACTTGCAAGTCGCGAAAGCGAAACGCCGATATTTTTAACATCATCGCCCGAAAGGTATGCCAGGTATGCACTGTAGGCTGCAAATGCATTACTGCCAATAGAAGCGTTACCGGTTTGTCCATAGCTGAACCTCAGTTTTAACTGGGAAAATGTATTTTTCAGATTTCCAAAAAACGACTCGTTTGCGATGTTCCAGCCCAGGGCAAGGGATGGGAAAGTAGCCCATTTGTTGTTATCGCCAAAAACACTGGCTCCATCGGTACGTAGAGTTCCGGTTACGTAATATTTATCTTTAAAAATGTAGTTGATACGTCCGAAGTAGGAAGCCATGCGATTTTCGGAGCCTGAAGAGCTGACAGTTTTGGTTCCGCTACCCGAACCCAGGTTATTCCAGAGAAAAGCATCGGTTATAAATCCTGTGTTTCCGCTATTATTGGACTGTTCGTCAAATTTCTCTGTTGAAACACCGGCCAGCACATTAAAGTTGTGTCCGTCACCTATTGTTTTTGTATAATTAGCGGTGGCTTCGAGCAGGTAGTCATTCTTATCTATTTCTGAAATTGATGCTTTTCCTTGCTCAGTTTCGCCTGCCAGGGTTGTTTTTGGCAGATAGGTCCAGCGGTTGGTGAGACCCCTGTCGATACCGGCTTTAAGTCGTACTACTAATCCTGTTACTGGCGTAATATCGAGGAAGGAATTCACCATAGTTCTTTCAATCCTCCCGTTATCGGTAATTGTGAGTAAGGAGTAAGGGTTAGGTTGCTGCGAAAGCTGTGGATTTATGGGGTAATTCCCGTCTTCGTCAATGGCCAGGATATGAGGTCCCTGTTGAACAGCAGCCCTGATTATACCTGAATTTTCCCACTGGTCGCCGCCTAAAGAACTGTTTTTGTTATTGATACGGCTGAAGGAAAAGTTAATTCCCATTTTAACATACTTGCTCAGCACCTGATCTACATTGCCACGAACGCTATATCTTTGAAAACCTGAGTTTTTGATAACTCCCTGGTGATCGTAATAGTTGCCCGAAACCATAAATTTAGTTGATTTATTACCTCCCGAAATGGAAATATTGTGTTGCTGTATCGCACCATCGCGGGTAACCAGGCCAACCCAGTCGGTACCGGCACCTACGTTGTTAATCGCATTTTGGGTGTACATGTTATGAAACTCATAATCATCCCGTGCCTGAAATTCGGCCAAAGTTACGGGACCCCATGGTTCCACATGATTCTGGTACAGGTAATCTTCCCATTTTGCTTCGTTCCTTACCTGCATCCATTCGTTGAGTGGCAGTACATCAAAAGAATTGTTGTATTTCTGAATGGCATAGGAAGTTGAATACTGAATAACGGGTTTGCCTTCGAGGCCGCGTTTTGTGGTAATCAGCACAACTCCGTGTGCAGCTCTTGCACCATATATAGAAGTCGCACTGGCGTCTTTTAATACTTCTACGGAAGCTATGTCATTCGGGTTAAAGGTGTTCAGGATACTTTGAGTTCCTGCATCGTAGCGGTTACCGCTTCCAGGTTGCTGCAAATCAGAAATTGGGAATCCATCAACAACAAATAAAGGTGCATTGCTGGCAAGCTGCGATCCGGCACCCCTGATAAAAATATCAAGGCCACCACCCGGTTGTGCACTGTTTTCCCTGATCATCAAACCGGCTGCTTTACCTTGTAAGGCGTGGCCTATATCAGGATTTGAAGAAACCAGAATATCGTTGGCTTTCACCGAGGTGATAGCCCCGGTCAGGTCTCTCTTTTTCTGAGTTCCGTAGCCTACAACAACTACCTCTTCGAGTGAAGTGGCATCGGGTTCCAGAACGACACTGAATTCTTTGGCGTTTCCAATCTCAAGTTCAACAGTTTTCATTCCTAGAAATGAAATTCTCAGCCTGGTGGAGTTGGCCGGAGCTGTGAAGTTGAAATTACCATTCAAATCAGTAATGGCGCCGGCAGTGGTTCCTACTGCAACCACAGAGGCACCGGGAATACCGTTGCCATCCTCCTTACTGGTGACAGTACCCTTGATGTTTTTTTGTGCAAGGACAACCTGCATTCCTCCCAAGAGGAGCAACACAAGCAGAATTATTAGTTTTCTCATAGCAAGTGATTTTGGTTAGATGTGATTTCTATTGATTGATTTGTTGTTGTTCAGTTTTTAATAAAATTCATGACTCCTGCCTTGTTATTTAATAGGGAATGCCATCAGTAACAGGTATTTATCAAATTTCAGGTTGATTTCTGGTTTGGCCTTTTCAATGATGCCTATTTCACGGTTATTCACATAATCAATTACTTTGTAGGAATCTGAGGTTAATCCTTTGAATTGAAGCTTACCATTATAGTTTTTTGCATAAAATGCATAAAACAATGTGTCTGCTTTTCGGATCAGATGTGTTTCGGGAACATCATAACCAATATCATACATCCCACCCAGGTATTCACCTTTCGAAAGCATGTGTGCTTTGTATATTTCAATCCATTTTTTCCATTCTTTCTCTTTTTCTGGTATCAAAACAAAGTGCCCTTCGGTAACAAAAGGATTGTCCTTTGGCCAGGTAAACTTGGTACCCGGTACTCCACCAATCCCGATTGTACTGGCAAAATCATTCTGGTTGTCGCTCAATTCAACATGGTCGCCAAAGTAAGCGGTATTGGGAGCCAGCGCCTTATATGTTTTTCCTTTCGAACGCACTTGTGTGCTGCCCACCGGATCGGATGCCACAAACTGGTTTGTGTAAGGCATGTTGTAAAACGACATGGCATCGCCACAGGGACAAAGTTGAACCAGCGCGCCGGGTTTTATGTGGTGAGCTGTTTCGTAAATCAGTTTAAAGAAAGCAGGAATGTTTTCGGGCGCATCTTCAGGATTTGCGAGTTTGTGTTCAGGATTGTAATCAGGCGGGCATGCATTCAGGTGCTGTCCATCAAGTTTCAACCCGTCGAAACCCCATTCCTTCATAAAAAGGTCAACCATAGCCTGGGTATGATCGAGTACGGGCTGATAAACTGGCGACATATAATAGCTGTCCCACCAGCTGATTTTCTGTGGGCTGCCATCTGCATTTTTCAGAATGATATCAGGATGTTCGGCTAAAAGTTTCGAGCCCGGATCAACAGCCAGGGGAGCCCACCACAATTGAGCCTTAAATCCGTACGAATGAATGAGTTCAACCAGTTTTTTCATATCGGCGTCGCCATTCGGAAACCGGTCTTTATTGGTGTGCCAGTCGCCTTCGGCCTGCTGAAATCCATCATCAAGTGTAACCCATGTAAATCCCAGTTCTTTAACTTTCGGCAGCGTTCCAATGATTTCGGCAAGTGTAAATTTGCGCATATACCCCCAGGCACACCACATAGGTTCGAATGCAAGAGGTTCAGAAGCCGGCATTACGATTCCCTTTTTCTGCATGTATGCAGTATATTGCTGAAGGGTTTTAAAATTGTCGCCTTTATGAACAGTAACAAAAGTTCCGAGCGTATTTAAGGTATCACCAGGGTGGAGCGTATCAGCTACAAGGTATTTGTATTCAACAGCAATTTGAGCCTGTGTTGTGTCGGTTGTCATGCTTACCGGCAACGAAACCAGTTTCGGTTTCAGTTCAGTATGTCCGATTGCAATTCCCGCATCCCTTCGCCATATATCCAACACAGGAATTCCGCCTCCGTAGTCGGGGTCGTTCATTCCCAGGAAATTCTTCTGAGCAAATCCGGGTTTCACAGGCAAAATCCAGCTTTTCCTTTCCCCGGTTGAACTTGCCATAAACGACCAGAAATCAGGAGCATCTTTATTGCTTTCAACTTTATAGGAATGATTCACCCACTTTTGAACCACCAGATCCTTTGTACCCGAATTTACATATTGAACCTTGTAAAAGGCCCATCCGGGGAAGTTATCATAAACCGAAACATTCAATATTTTAGTTAATGCAATGTCTTTGTTTTCAGATTTTCCTTTATACAAAAACGCTTTCCCTGACCCGGCGAAATCCTCAATCTTGTTGGCCGATGACGATTCCAGTTTGAATTTACTAACAGTATCATCATTCGCAATGATAAATTCCGATGATTGAAAATCCTTCATCACGGGTTTAGCCGATGAATCGGAACTTATCAGTGTCTGCATCTGTTCATTCACTTCGATTTTAAGATTACCGGAGTGAATAGTCCTTTCATTTTTTGCGCACGAAGCCAGCAAAATAATGCAGGAGGCAGCGAGCGTAATTACAATGCCTGATCTACTTTTTATTTTCATAATCAGTGATTTTTTGCGCATTGGTTAAATAAAGTTTCTTCAAAATTTTATCACTCAGTCCAAAACCACTCAATGCCCAATGGTAGCAAAACAGTTTCGTTTCATAAAAATGCTCATCCAGGGTTTCGAGTATCCTGAAAGTTACCTGGTAAAAATGCTTTTCCATGCCCATATCTGTACCATAGAGCAACCGGTCCTGGTATTTGTCGTAAAACTTCTGCATATACCTTGGAATTGTTGCGGTTTCAGCATACCTGGCTGAAATATCAAGGAACAGGTTTGGATATTTCTCAAGAAGTTTTCCGGCTTTTGCCAGGTCGTAATCACAATTTGCGAAATGACAGGCAATGAACATGGTTTTGGGATTATCGCGCACTGCATTTTCGAGCGATTGTACCAGCTGATTATGATCGAGCATCCCGGGTTTCAGATTCACATGCCACGTGGCTGCATTCATCATTCCATCATTGGTGCTGTCCGATGGCAGGAACATCCAGATAGACTCAGCTACATGAATATTTAAAGGCATATGAAGTTCAGCACATTTCTGCAGCAAAGGTTTCATCCGCGGATCATCCAGGTGCATACCAAATCCCGTTACAGGTTTCGAATATATTTCCCCTTCTCCCTTGTCGCCAAGTTCACCAACACCTTTTGCCCCTTTTTGATAACAACGTTCAAGTTCCTTAACAGCAGCCGGTCCGAAACCAGGTTTGTCATAACCTGTATAATCGAAACCACACCAGAGTTCGAACCTGCCGGGGTATTTGCCATACACTTCAACCAGTGAATCAAACTGATGACCGGTAGCCATGGTCAGGATGATTGTGCGGGTAATTCCCATCTGATCCATTGTTTTAACCCATTCGCCCAGTTCCTGCTCATTCATTGCATAGGGATGTGAATGCATATCGACCAGCGGGAATTTTGACTTTTCAGGAATGGTAACCGGTATTTTATACACAGAAACCGGATTGTAGTTTTTGAGCAACAATTGATCGGCTTTCTCTTTCTGCGAAAATGCCGAAATACTTGTAAATATGATGGGAATAAAAAAGAGCAGGAGTTTTTTCATTTTTTTATGGAAATTATTTCATGCTTACAAGCCTGATTTTACGTATGATAAGTTCTTTCACTGCATCAATGGCAGGTGGAAAGGTCTTGCGCAGGTCGATTTCATCGGTGGTATAGAGAACTTTTTTTAATTCTCTCATAAAAGTATTTTTCGAGTCGGTAGCCAGGTTCACTTTCACGATTCCGCGGCTTATGGCATTTCTCAGCATTTCATCCGGTATACCTGATCCGCCATGTAAAACAAGCGGTTGCGGAGTAATTGCCCGTATCTCACTTAGCCTTTCGAGATCAAGTTTGGGTTCCTGTTTGTAAAACCCATGAGCGGTTCCAATGGCAACAGCAAGTGCATCCACCCCGGTTTGAGCCACAAAGTCGCGGGCTTGTTCAGGCTGCGTGAAACCATCTGAGTCTTCTTCCTGTCCAAGTTTGGCTATAAATCCAAGTTCTGCTTCCACATGGGCCCCGTACGATTTTGCCATTTCAACCACCTGCCGGGTAATACGGATATTTTCTTCAAATGGTTTTTCACTGCCATCAATCATCACACTGTCGAAACCGGCATCCAGGCAACGTTTTGCTAATTCAGGACTTGCCCCATGATCTAGGTGAAGCCAGCTTTCGACTCCAAATTGCGATATTCCGGCACGTGCCATCCGGGCAGCCATGTGAAGCCCGAGGTAATTGATGGAACTTTCCGAAAGCTGCAGAATTACCGGTTCGTCCAATTCCCTGGCTGCGCTCAGAATCCCGGCCAGCGTTTCGAAATTGTAAAAATTGGCGGCCAGCATTGCACGGCCTTCTGACTGATAATGTTTTAATTTTTCCTGTAAAGTCATCGATGTGTTAATTACCGGTTTTAGTAAGTGAAACACGAAGCGTCAACTCGTTAACCAATTTCATATTGACGAAAGCACCAGTGCCTCCGGCCCTGGTGGTGGAAACAGCTCCTGTTATTGTGCCATATAGATCGGAAGAGCACACGTCTGAACTCCAGTCACTTAGGCATCTCGT
>CALCJE010000289.1 GCA_937965665.1 uncultured Bacteroidales bacterium | reverse complement strand
TTTCAGGTGAATGGGCTGGTGCTCTTCCACATATGCCACAAAATGTGCCCCTGAATTATTTAGGCTAACGAAATCGTTAAATTTAACAGGCTCATGCAGAACTGGCAGGTAGGTCTTAAGCGATTGTTTTGCTGCCGACAGGATAATTTTCTGTAGCCGGTCCACGCGAATCTGAACCCTTTCGGAATGTTCACAAATCAGCGGAGTAATCTCGTCAATGCCAATTTCGGTTGCTTTCTCGAGGAACCATTCGAAACGGGCTATATTTTTAGTTGGTGCTACTGCCATATGCAGCCAGAAGGGCCTTTTGCCAACTTCTTTCTGTTCCTTTTCGAGCATCACCACGCAGGCTTTTGTATCAGCTGCCAATAACCGCCCTTCGTACAGATTGCCTTTTCCATCCGTGAGATGGATCAAATCACCGGCACGCATTCTTAATACTTTAACACAATGAAACGACTCTTCACTACCGAGGTTAACCTGGCAAGGGACCGGTTCAGCGATGGGTTCGATAAAATATAGCTGCATATGTTTTAATTCAGATTAAAGTTAAGAAATATTTGCCCGGCCTGCATGATGCATTTTGTAATTCGTCTGGCAAAAAAAAACCTTCTGCCGGAAAACGCTCCGTGCAGAAGGACTTCAGGTTCGGGGCGGTAACGTTAATTTGAGCCTGCAGGCTTAAAAGTTGACTTAACACCCTTAAAAACATATCCAGCTTCAGTAATAGCATCACCAATGGCAGCCAGGTTGGTTTTGGTTGAGTCAAATGAAACCACAGCTGTTGAATCAAGGTGCGATGCTTTTATTTCGGTTACCCCTGCAATTTTGGTAACTGATTCCTGAACGGTATTTTCGCACCCGGTGCAGGTCATCCCCTCAATGGCAAGTACTACAGTTTTGTTAGCAACGGCTGTAGCAGTAGCCTGGGCTGCATTATCGGTAGTAGTTGTTTTCCCTGCACATCCGGCAAAAAAAGCTGCTATAAGGGCTATAAAAAGAAGGTTTTTCATGATCAGTAGATTTGAAGGGCAAAGGTAAGTAATTTTAAAAAGCAAATGTCGCTATACAAGTTTTTCAGTGTTTCTTGCAAAGGCAGAGGTTACAGCTCCTATTCAGGAAATCATTTTCATTAAAAAAATACTGTGATTTATTCCTCCAAAGCTGTTAAATCGCCGGTATCCTGACCGAGAGCACGGGCTTTTATTACCCTACGCATGATTTTGCCAGAGCGTGTCTTAGGAAGCGATTCAGCAAATTCAACAAAGGCCGGACGGGCAATAGGTCCTATCTCTTTTTCGACATGCGTTTTGAGTTCTTCGGCCAATGCCGGCGTACCTGCAATCCCATTACGCAGGATCACGGTTGTGTGGATGATATTTCCGCGCAAGTCGTCGGGCAAGGCAATAGCGGCTGCTTCAGTAACCATAGGGTGGCTGACCAGGGCGCTTTCAATTTCGGCAGATCCCAGCCTGTACCCGCTTACTTTGATCACATCATCAATACGCCCGATAATCCAGTAATATCCGTCTTCATCTTTACGCGCCGAATCTCCGGCAAGGTACCAGCCCTGGGCGGCATACTTTTGCCAGTATTTATCAACATACCTTTCGGGGTCGCCTAAAATGGTACGTGCCATGCCTGGCCACGGATTCTGTATCACCAGGTTTCCTTCTTCCCCGTTTTTCACTTCATTACCATGATCGTCGACAATGGCGATTTCGTTTCCGAAAAACGGTTTGGTTGCTGAGCCTGGTTTTAATGGGGTTATAGGCAGTGGCGTGATCATAAATCCACCGGTTTCGGTTTGCCACCAGGTATCCATGATGGGGCACCTGCTGCGGCCAATCACTTCGTAATACCATTTCCATGCTTCAGGATTTATGGGCTCGCCCACCGAACCCAACAGCCTGAGTGAACTCAGGTCGTGCCGGTCAGCCCATGAAGATCCGAAACGCATTAATCCTCGAATTGCTGTAGGAGAGGTGTACAGGATATTTATTCCGTACTTTTCAATCATAGCCCACCAGCGGTTTGGGTATGGATGGTTTGGCGCTCCCTCGTACATCATAATTGTAGCCCCATTGAGCAAAGGACCGTAAACTATATAGCTGTGGCCGGTGATCCATCCGGGATCTGCGGCACACCACCAGCGATCTTCAGGTTTTATATCAAAAACATACCGATGCGTGGTAGCTGTATAAACAGCATATCCGCCATGGGTGTGAACCAGGCCTTTTGGTTTCCCGGTAGTGCCCGAAGTATAAAGGATAAAGAGCGGATCTTCGGAGCCGGTTTTCTCGGTGCAGCAATTGGTATTGGCCAGGGGCATGCCCATCAGGTCGTGATACCAGAAATCTCTGTCATTTTCCATGTAGCAGTCTTCGCCGGTGCGTTTCACCGTGATGCATACTTCGATGGTGGCTGAGCGCTGCATGGCTTCGTTGGCAATGGTTTTAAGCTGCGTGGGTTTCCCGCGGCGAAAGCCACCGTCGGCCGTAATCAGGATACGGCTTTTAGCATCTTCAATTCGCTCCGCGAGTGCTTCAACGCTATACCCTCCATATACTACGCTATGCACAGCCCCAATTTTGGCACAGGCAAGCATGGCAATTACAAGTTCGGGTATCTGGGGCATGTATATGGTAACCACTTCACCTTTTTTTGCACCCATGGCCCGGAGTACATTCGAGAACTTGGTAACTTCACGGTTCAAAGCATGATACGAATAGGTTCGCACATCGCCGGGTTCACCTTCCCAAATAATGGCCATTTTATTACGGGTGGCATTTTTCTGATGCCTGTCGAGGGCGTTGTGGATAATGTTTATCTGCCCTCCCGTAAACCATTTGTAGAATGGTTTATTGCTTTGGTCCAGTACTTTATCCCATTTTTTATACCATTCCAGTCGTTTAGCTTCCGTGGCCCAGAATTCTTCACGGTTCTCGATGGATTGTTTGTACAATGCATCGTAGTTTTTTACGATGGCTCTTTTTACAACTTCTTTCGAAGGATGATACACTTTATTCAATTCGGGATCAGTATTGCTCATGGTACCTCCAGATTAAGATGTTTTTCGTTGCTTAAAAATACAATTTTTTATTATGTCACAAATATAAATTATTGGATATGTTCAAAAAAAATGCCAAATGCCTTTTTCCTGAACGTGCACGATTATTAGTCGCATATTTCTTAACCAGGCGATCATTCCGGATTGCGGAACTTTGCTTTAATAATTATTCGCAGATCAAACAATTTCATTCCAGCATGGGAAGCTATACTTGCCCTGTCTGCATATACAGTGGTTCAGCCATAGCAAATAATCGTACTGTAGCGGTAGGCTTTAATTCAAAAATGTACAATTATTACAATAAGAATAACTTTACCGGATTAAACTATATTTATATTCGGTTTGTTATATATATTAAATCTACGTCAGCAGCTAATAAAACACTGATTTGTATCTAATGTAGATCATCTCAGATAAAAGCTAAAATTAAAGCTGGTATTACTCAGGACTGTCTTTTCTTTAATCCTGTGTTCGACAAAATAGCCTGGCTTCCTGTTGTCACCAACCTGTGGCAGTCCGTTTGCAATACTTTTTCAACGTGAATATTCTTCGCTTTGCATGTGCGTCAGGCTTTTTAAGAAAGCATTTTGCACCATTTCAATCCATTAATATTAGAGCAATGAAAGGAAAACAGTTACTCACCTAAAATTTTGCGCCATGAAGACATCAATTTTAACAACATCTGCTTTTTTGCTGACATTTTTATACGCAGGGCTTGTCAGCGGACAGGATGATAAGCTTGATAAACTAACGATGCCGGTACAATCGCCATTCGCCAAAGGAAACACCTTGTGGAACATGTCGAACGATTTGAAATTCAGCTGGAAGAGTCTGGAATCAAATGGTGAAAGTGCCGGAAACCGGAACCGTTTCGGCTTACACATAGGAGGCACCTACTTTATAGCCGATAATGTTGGAGTTGGCCTGGGTGTATCCAGCGAAAAAACCAGAACCAGGAATGGAGATATTGATGAGATTGATGTCACAACCCTGGGATCAATTAATGCCATTTATGGACATACAATGAACCCGCTATTTAGTATTTACGGCAGAGGGGAATTACGCACCGGAATCAGCAAGTCGAAATATGAAAGCCCGGGGTATTCGCAGGAGAATAAATACAATGAATTCGGGGTGAATTTCGAAGTTGGTGCTCCATTGGCATTAGCGAAAGGTTCGGGCTACTTTGTCACGCCATTTGTGAATTATGACTACTCTATTTCCAAAGACGATAACTATAAAGACACCAGATCAGGAATTAATATTGGCACCCGCCTCAATATTTCACTGCCATGTGCTGCCTATGCCCATGATTGCGGACAGATCAACGCTTTTTCCGAAAACAAGTACACGAAAGGGACAAATGTTGTTGGCGGATCATCTTCTTTCCAAATACAATTCGGTAGCTTAAAAAACAGCTATATAGGCGATGATATGTACAACGACTATGAAAACAGCTTGTCGGACATGTGTGCATTCCTGGAATTGGAATATTATCACTATTTCTTTGATAATATAGCTGTTGGCGCTGAATTCAGGATGCGTGGCTCGAGTGAAAAGGATAAAGAAACCGAATATAAGCAAAATGATTTCTCATGGATGTTCACGCCCACCATACAGGCTAACCTGCCAGTTGCCGGGAAGTTGAATAATTCATTTGGTTTCGTAGGTTACGGCTTTGGGGGCTCAAAGGATAAAACAACGGGCACTAACAACCAGACTACTGAAACCAAATACAATACTTCAGAATTACGTTTTGGCGTAGGATATAACCTGTTTATGGCTCAGAATCTTGCGCTGGTTCCTATCATAAATTATAGTATATACACCCGTAAGGAAGCTGATTCGGATGCAAAGGACAAAAGGAACGGGGTTGAAGCCGGATTATCCATAAGGTATTCCTTCAATTTTGAATGATACAGCGGTGATTGGATTTGATCGTTTTTACTTTCCGGTCAATATAATTATGAAGAGACTGTCTTAAACGGGATGGTCTCTGTTTTATATGTGCAGAACATTTTATATCAGATCGTAATTTCCTTAAATCTAAACCTGGTTTTCGAAATCAATTTTCTGTGCGAGAGGGAAAAACTCATAATTAGCTTTTTTCTCTCTGCATTTCATCATATTAATTGATCCGCAATCATTACCAGCATCACAAACAGGTAGTATACATTTATAAGCAAAAACGACTTACCTACATTAAAAGGCTTCCGTCGGTTAAGTAGGGGTGTGAAAACCACCACCAAACCTGCCGACAGCAAAAGAATGAGTGCTATGCTCCAGATCTGCGTTTGCAGTTTGAATAAAGGGAGTGCTACAGCCGATGCCGCTGTTGCAGCTATCCATACAAATGTGAGCCGCTTTATCTGTTCATCATTCAACAGTTGGGTAAGCGAAGGCAGTTTTGCACTTTCATATTGTTTCCCAAGTTTTAACAGCAGCAACCAGAAATGCGGTATTTGTCCCATGAAAAAAAAGAATCCCAAAGCCAAAGCTCTTGGGTCGGTGAGGCTTCCGCCACCTGCTACCCAGCCGGCAAGAGGCGGCAATGCACCAACCATCGAACCTGGAACGGCAGCAAAGGCTGTAATCTTTTTCAATGGGGTATAAATCAGATTATACCATACAAATGTTGATACACCGACCAGTAAGGTAAGAAGCCCCGGCCCAAAAAAAAGCACCAGGCAACCTGAAATAAAATAAGCGAGGGCAATCACCAGGGCGCCTGTTTTACTGATCCGGCCTGAAGGGAGAGGTCGGCCGGCAGTGCGCTTCATAATTTTATCAGTTTCTGTTTCCTGTAGCTGGTTGAAGGCAGATGCCCCGCAAGCCAGCAGGAATATGCCGATAAAAGGTAAAATAAAGCCACGGTCGAACTGCCCGTGGCTAAGTATAAAGCCAGTAAATGTTGTAAATGCTACAGGTATCGAAATACGGACTTTCCCCAGTTCACTGATTATTTTAAGGATTTCGCCGGGGCTATTTTGCTTCTTCACTTAATGTTTTGATATATTCAACTATTTTATCGAGCTGCTCGTCAGTTAACTGACCTTTGTATGATGGCATAGAGCCTTTGGGAAATCCTTTTACAATATCAGCTTCGGGCTCAAGAATTGATTTTTTGATATACGCCTCATCGACTTTGATTTCGCGTTCCTTACCGTTGGTTTCAACTACAGTCTTATGCCCGAAAATCCCTTTATACGACGGCCCTACAATCTTGGTGCCGTCGGAGGAGTGGCAGGCGATGCAGCCTTTTTGTTCAGTGAGAAGTTTTCCTTCGAAGCCTGGTTTTGCAGCCACTGTTGAATCAACTTTTGCAGGACCGGAGGCATACCAGGTGTCAAATTCTTTCTGATCGACCACTTTAACAGCAGTACCCATATACGAATGCCGAAGCCCGCAGTATTCGGCACAGAATAAATCGTAAGTTCCCGGAGATCGGAAGAGCACACGTCTGAACTCCAGTCACTTAGGCATCTCG
>CALCJE010000288.1 GCA_937965665.1 uncultured Bacteroidales bacterium | reverse complement strand
ATGCAAAAGCCTGGTAAACATCAGGTTTGCTGATCAGCTTGAAGCAAACGGTATTAACCCGCTTTACATTCATTTGTACCGCGATGGCCGCGATGTGGCTTTATCGTTCAAAAAAGCCATTGTCGGCGAAAAGCATATGTATCATATTGCCAGGCAGTGGAAAGAAGAGCAGGATGCATCGTTGCTGCTGGCCGAAAAGCTGGGCAATGAACGAGTACTCAAGGTTCGTTATGAAGACTTGCTGGCGGCACCAGAGCATGAACTCAGAAAAATCTGTAGTTTTATCGGCGCAACCTATCAGCCCGAAGCGCTTGATTATTACCATTCGGAAGAATCGCATAAAACTGCGCTTTCGGGGGTAATGTGGGAAAATGTCGAAAAACCGGTGATAGCCGATAATTTCAACAAGTATAAAAAGGAACTCAAGCCCGATGATATCCTGATATTTGAACAGGTTGCCGGAGATACACTCCAAAAACTGGGCTACACCCTGGATTTGACTGGAAGTTCCGTACATGAATTTTCTGCTGACGAAATAAATGCCTTTCAGGCAGCGAATACGAAGCTGAAACAGGAGGCCCGTTTGCGAACAAAACCCGAAGACCTGGAAAAACGCCGGAAGCAGGAAGAGTTGATGAAAAATATTAAAGCAAGGATTTAATTGTAGCAGGATCTATCTGATGCAAGTTCTTGAAAAAAGCACTCTAATAACTATTGAGAAACACCCCTGAATTATGAAGCGAATTACTTTAATCATCTTTTTTTTAGGAATGATTGGTGGTATGTATGCACAGCCAAAGCATACTTTTGCCATTTCCGATGGCAACTTTTTATACGATGGCAAGCCGGTTCAGATTCGCAGCGGTGAAATGCATTATGCGCGCATCCCCCACGAATATTGGAAACAACGCCTGCAAATGGTAAAAGCCATGGGGTTAAATACCGTCGCGACCTATATTTTCTGGAACCACCACGAAACAGCACCCGGAGTGTGGGATTTCGAAACCGGGAACCGGAACCTGCGCGAATTTATAAAATTAGCTGCCGCTGAAGGCCTGATGGTTATTCTGCGCCCGGGGCCTTATGCCTGTGCCGAATGGGAATTCGGTGGTTATCCCTGGTGGCTGGTTAAAAATCCTGACCTGGTTATACGCACCAACAACAAGCCTTTCCTCGATTCGTGCAATGTGTATATCAATAAACTTATCGGCCAGGTTCGCGATTTGCAGATCACGCAAGGGGGACCGGTAATTATGATACAGGCCGAAAACGAATTTGGCTCCTATGTTGCCCAGCGGAAAGATATCCCGCTGAGTGAACATAAAATATATAGCCATGCTATCAAAGATCAGTTGCTGAAAGCCGGCGTTGAGGTTCCTTTGTTTACGTCCGATGGAAGCTGGCTTTTCGAAGGAGGCACCATTGAAGGTGCAATGCCTACTGCCAACGGGGAAGATAACATTGAGAATTTAAAGAAAGTAGTTAACCAGTATAATGGTGGAAAAGGGCCGTATATGGTTGCCGAGTTTTATCCCGGTTGGCTCGATCACTGGGCTGAGCCATTTCCAAAAGTATCCACTGAAGAGGTGATGAAACAGATGGTTAAATACCTCGATAACGGGATTTTATTCAACTTTTATATGGTTCACGGAGGTACAAATTTTGGATTTACCACCGGGGCCAACTATGATAAAAACCATGATATTCAGCCTGATATGACCAGTTACGATTACGATGCACCTATCAGCGAAGCCGGTTGGGCAACTCCAAAATACATGGCTATCCGCGAAGAACTGAAAAAACGTGCTTCGAACCCGATCCCTGAAGTTCCGGCTGCATTTCCCGTTATTTCGATACCATCCATCAAGCTGACCAAAGTGGTGGATATTGCCCTGGTGAAGGAAAAATTGAAACCCGTTACCAACGATATTCCTTTAACTTTCGAAGACCTGGATCAGGGCCACGGGTATGTACTTTACAGCAGGAAGTTTGTGCAGCCTATCAGCGGAAAGCTTGAATTAAAAGGCTTGAGAGACTTTGCCACCGTTTATGTAAATGGTGAAAAAGCAGGCGAATTAAACCGGTATTACAAAAATTACTCCATGGATATTGATATCCCTTTCAACGCTACACTCGAAATTCTGGTCGAAAATATGGGTAGGATCAATTACGGATCCGAGATTATCCATAACCTGAAAGGGATCATCAGCCCCGTGATTATAAATGGTATTGAGATTACCGGTAACTGGCAGATGTACAAATTCCCGCTCGACGTCAAACCTGATCTTTCTAACTTTTCGAGCAAAAATGTTAAGGGACGGCCGGTGTTTTACCAGGGAAGTTTTACTCTCAACAAAACGGGTGACACATTCCTGGATATGCGAAACTGGGGCAAGGGCATTGTGTTTGTGAACGGACACCACCTGGGCCGGTACTGGAGTGTTGGACCGCAACAAACTTTATATGTTCCGGGCGTATGGTTAAAAAAAGGAAACAATGATATTGTGATTTTTGAACAACAAAATGATATACTCCAAACCGAAGTAAGCAGTATCGCCACACCTATACTCGAAGAGTTGAAGAGTAAATAGGCAGGTGGGTAATAAGTTCTAATAGAATCATTTGTGAAACTGAGAATACTGATTTGAGTATAACCAGCGAGGCAGCCCATGGGGCTGCCTCGCTGGTTATACTGAGTTTGAAATTGAGTAGTACGGGTTTGCTGTAGGTGAAGTGAAACGTGTTGTGAGAGTTATACGATTATTTATTTTCCGGTAGCTCATCCGAATTCATTGTGGCTGTAGTATTGCTGTTTGAGTAATTATTGGCATCGAATTTCAGATGGCTGAAATTATCGGCTGGTAATTCATCGGTGCTAACCGGATTAATGGTATTGGAATAAGCATTTACATCAAATTTATATTTGCTGTTTTCGTTTGCCGGCAGTTCATATTCGGTCGGGTCAGTGGTTGTAGTCGAAGTATAGGCGTTTACATCAAATTTCAGGTATCCGAATACGTTTGCGGGCATCTCCATATTTTCAGGATCAACGGATTCTGAGCTTATGTATTTGTTTACATCAAATTTCAGGTATTCAGTTTCATTTGCCGGCAGTTCCATATTTTCAGCATCGCTGTATGCGCTGGCATCGTATGAGTTTACATCGAATGCATAACTGCCGTGTTCACTTGCAGGCATTTCCATGGATTCACTTTCTCCGGCAACATAATCGCTTGCGTGAAATTTCAGGTAGTCGAAAGTATTATCAGGAACCAAATCCGTTGCTTCATCATTTTCGGGCAAATAATCTGCAACATCAAATTTAAGGTAGCTGAAGTCCGGCTCCTGGGCAATTTTTGCTTTCGGTGTTTCAGCATAGGTACGTTCTGCAACGGTTGTCGACTCAACAACTACCAGGTTGGCAGGGATGTACGTAAGATCATTGATCATGGCTGCTTTATTTATTTCAGTATGGCGGAGGGAAGGAGTTTCGGCAAAAGTGATAAGGAGAAAAAATGCAGCGAAAGTTGATAAAAGAGCAGTTGTTTTCATGGCTTTCGGTTTTTATTCTCTTTCGAGGTTTTTGGTTTTAGGTGAATGATTTTGTTTGCCTATATGACGTGAGTGGTTTTAAATTGTTACAGAATATGCTGATAATGAATGTTTAAATCGGCAAATACCGGTAAACCATCGGTGAATGTTTTTTTTATCAGGGTGAATTAAACCAGATTTTTTTAGTCTTGAATATGCATTTACTGAAGCAAAATATTGCCGTTACAACATGCACAAATAGATCACGTTAAAAAATAGAAGTGTGCAGTTTATCAGTCATGGGATCGGTTTTTAGCTTAAATTTGAAATTTAATAATCATTTCGGCCACTGCTGGTATAGTGCTGAAATGAAATCAATTAAAGTTACATTATGAAAAAAATACTTTTTATCCTTTGCATGATGGTTTCTCAATTCACAAATGCCCAGCAG
>CALCJE010000287.1 GCA_937965665.1 uncultured Bacteroidales bacterium | reverse complement strand
AAAACCTTTGTTTCGGTAAACCTGGCCAGCATCATTGCCATGAATAACCTGAGTGTGCTGCTGGTGGGATGCGATTTGCGCAAGCCAAGTTTGCAGAAACTCTTCGACCAGAAAAACCCCAACGGCTTAAGCAATTACCTGATAGGCCAGGTGAGCCTCGATGAAATTGTTCAGCAAACTCATGTAAAGGGACTTTCGTTTGTGCCTTCAGGCCAGGTGCCGCCTAACCCGGCCGAGTTGCTCGAGAACCCTCTTTTTGATACATTCCTCGAAGAAGTTCGCGCCCGTTTTGATATTGTGGTAATGGATAACGCTCCAATTTCAATTATAACGGATAGCGTTATTGTAGGCCGAAAAGCCGATGCTAACTTATTTATCCTCCGGCAGGAATACAGCCACCGCGACCAGATTAAATTTGTGAATGAACTTGCCAAGCAGGAAAAGCTGCATAATATTGCCCTTGCACTGAATGATGTAAAGGTAAAAAGCTATGGATATGGATCGAGGCGGTATGGCGGGTATTATAATAATTACAAATATGGTGGCAATTACTATTCGGATATCCCACGGCAGAAAATGTCGAAACGATGGATGAGCAAGCTGAAAAGGAATGATGAGAAGGGTTAAGATGCGAACCGTATTCGGGGAATACAGCGGGTGGTAAATAGGGAGAAAGAGTGATATGGAAAGCGGAAAGCGGACTGATAATTGTACTATTGATTATTGTGACCCATTCATCTGAATTACAGTCATTTCACCAAGAAAGTTGTATCCGGTTGGACAGGATTTAACCACCATGGAAAAGAGAAACCGGGAACCATTTGCCTGAAATTCTCAAACGCACATCGTAACATAAGCATATAAATAAAGTCAAGCCATTTGCATTTAATCAAAGTCTGACCAGGTTTTTAAATACCCCTGAACAAGAATAACCGCAGTAAGCAACCATGAGCCGTTCGAAGCGAAACCGAAGACGAAAGAAATCCACAATAAATGTTGAGGCATTCCTGGTAAAATACGGGCTTCAAATTGCCGGTATCATGCTGATTATGGGTGGTTTAATCTATTTGCTGGCCAGCAATGTGAAAATGTTCAGGGTTTCGGATTTGCTTAATACTTTTACCAGGCCCGCCGACCAGGGATCATTTATCGTTCAATCCACTACTTCAAACCTGCGGGGCTATTTTGCTCTTTTAATGTACCTGCCCGGGATGGTCCTTGTTGCTCTACCCGTTTTCCTGAAAGACCGGTTGGCCCGCTGGCAGAATTTTCTGTCAGCCGCAGGATTCCTATTGCTGGCTGTATGCGAATTCAGAATAATGATGGGTATCAGGAGTCATACCATTGAATTGAGTTATTCTGTAGTGTGGATTTCATTGATACTAGTACAAATGGGAGTTACAGCGGCAGCATTGTCTGGCCGGAATAAGTTCGCGCTCAATGCCTCCATTGTGTTATTTTTTATTTCCGTTTTCCTGGTCAGGTTAATTTATGGAGTAATAGTTCCCAATTTAATTTATCTGTTTGTATTTCAGCTGATTGTTTGCCTGTATTGTTTCAGGTTTCAGTGGCGCTCATCTTTTGGCTTGCTCATGACCTTATCCGTTTTTTATATCTCATATTATTTTATAAAACTGGTATTGGCGTCAGGATTTGCTGGTGATGAAGCCGCTGTTTATATGATTCCGTCCCTGCTCACCTGGTTCCTCTTATCGGTAGTTGGATTCGGCGTTCTGCAGCCTGTGGTTGACCATCAGAAAATTATTTCAATCACCTGGGCCTGGCTTCCGTTTGTTTCCGTTTTCGTGGTACTTTCATTGTGCCTGGGTTTTTATTTTAAAGCTGGGGCCAATTATCTGTATCTCACCAGCTACTGCCTTGCCGTATTATTTTTGACCGGCATAGCATTTATTCTGCAGAAAAAAGCCTGGCTCAGGAACAGTGATACCTTTTACCTGTTGTTGTGCCTGTTTTCAGCTTTCTTGCTGCCCCAGTTTCTGGCAGCTGATTTTTTGCTCTTTTTGTCAATTTCATTGTCAATAGCCCTGCTGGTGAGTGTGAAGTTCACCGATCTGAAAATCAGTTTCCGGCTTTCACTGGGTCTGTACCTGCTTACCCTGGCTCTTTACCTGTTTAAATGGATATTTGAGATAATTCCGGGAATGATAAACCAGCGGGCGAACGGACAGCTGTATTCTCAGGATTTTGTTACAGGCAGCCTTTTGTTACTGGCGCTGGCTTACTTTTTTTTCACCTTATTTCCCCGCCTTCTCGAAGACTATTCCTTTTCGCACACGCAGGCCAAAAAGAATAAGGCAATTGTGAGAGTTAGCTTTTACAGTATGTTTTATCTCTCCGCATATTTCTTGTTTGATTATATGCTGGTAGGGTTTATCCCAGGTTACAGGGCTAACTTTATTGAATGGGGATTTTATACTTATGCATTCCTGTTTTTTGTATTGTGGTCAAAGCCGCCCAGGCACAGAAACAGCCAGAAATACCTGTTTTTCCTGTCGGTTGCCATGATCATATTATACCTTGTAATTGTACAGCCCGAAACCATATATTTCCGAACGCTCTACCTGGCTGGAACGTCCCCGGCACTGTTTCCGTTTTTGCTGCACTATGCCTGCCTGGCCATGTTGTTAATTTATATTTTCACGGTTCATAATATGGTTCAGAAGGTAATCGTTAAGAATCGTTTTCTTTCCGGCATAAGGATGCTGACTGCGATTACTTTTCTTTGTTTTATCCTGCTTTCAGAATATGATCACCTGGTGTTACTTTCGCTGAGCAGGTTCAGTGGGCAGCCCTCGTACGAAATGCTTCAGTACAATAAATTTATTCCTTATTCGGTAATCCTGATGCTGGTGGCTATCGCGCTACTAGTATGGTCGGTTATACATTATACCAGGTTGCTGCGAAGGATATCTATGTTGATGATTTTTGCAGTGTTGCTTAAAGTTTTATTTATAGATATAACCATGCTTTCAGCCGGTAAAGGTATTTTGCTGCTGGTCACCCTGGGTATAATGTTGTTACTTTTTTCGATCTTTTTCTCGCGTATGCGAAAGCAATCGCGCGTAGCCGAAAACCCCGAAATCAATTCAGAAAATTCTACCTCATAAATAAGTGCGGGGAAATAACAGGACGCGTCTGATTTCAGACAAATGGAATACTAACTTGCAGGGCGCTTGCGTTGTGCTCCACGTGGGCGTGGTGGTGAAATTTTTTGTGCAGAAGTACTAACCGGCGACAACACAACCATCATGGCAGCTGCAGTAAAGGCAGCATATTTGCCCACCTTTACCAGCGCTTCTTTACGCGTAATTTTATCCTCGTTTACAGGTATGTGTTTTTTGTTTTCCAAAGCCAGGATAGTATATTCAGAAATAAACTTAAACACGAAACGCTAAGCGCAAGATGTGAAAGAATAGTTCATTTTTGATTTCTTAATTCTTTATTTAATATTCAGTGTTTTTTATTTACGGTTTTAGTCATCTTGGGTCAAGTACGGTTATCTTCAATGTTTGCCGGTATGTTTTTCCGTCAATTCGCAGCAGATAGATTCCACTTTTTAATCCCCGGGCTGGTATCCGGTTTATATTGTCCGAAGTAAGCCGGTATTCGCCGCCAAGCATACGGCCATTTACATCAAAGAGTCTGGCAAGGCTTCCTGCTTCGGGGGCGCCAAAAACCGCAATCTCCTGATTTGAGTAACCGGCTCTCAGTGTATGCAAAGGTTCCTGGTCAGCAATGCCCACCATGGATGCAGTACTGCCAAAATGTAGGTAAAAGCGCCCTGTTCCCCAGCCGGGTTCGGCCAGGTAAGCAGAGAGGCTGTCAAGCGGCGTTTTTAGCGGCGTACTGATATGGTCGAGCCGGTCTTCAATCACCGGGTGCACTCCATCCGGCAGAATTACACCATCCGCTTTAAACGTAATCAGCCCGGCCTGTGGCTTATCCAGCCCGACAGGCACT
>CALCJE010000286.1 GCA_937965665.1 uncultured Bacteroidales bacterium | reverse complement strand
TGTTCCCGGGTCGTAAGCTTACCGGTATTTTCCAGCCTCACCTCTTTTCGCGCACCCGCGATTTCGCTTATGATTTTGCAAAAAGCCTGTCCAGACTCGATGAAGTGGTGCTATTGCCCATATACCCGGCACGCGAACTTCCTATACCCGGGGTAAATTCGGAAATGCTGCTGGCACTGATGCATCACGATAACAAACACCTGGTCGCCAAAACAGATATACCTTCATTTTTTGAAGACAAACAGATTGAAATACTGATTACTATGGGAGCCGGTGATATTGATACACTGGTTGAACCACTCGAGAATTATCTAAAAAACAAATAGCTGTAAGCATGAAATATCCATGATTCGATTAATCACCAACCCCTGCTTGCAGCAGGCAAGGAAGATGATATTATCTTGAATCTGGCGTATTCCCTGTCTGCCGACAAGGCAGGCCCGCCTGCATCGGGCAGGCATCTGAGACATAAAAAATAAATAATAACAGATGAAACTCTTGGTAAAAATATTGCTCATCACTTTATGGATTGCTATCGCAGCGGGCGTTGTGATCATGATGAGCTTTGCCAATGAAACGCACAAAGTAAAAAAATGCAGGGGCATTACCTGCCGCATCGATTACAGGGGGGCACAGCCTTTACTTTCGGGCAACGACCTGATGGCCGACATTACCAAACGATTTGGAAAGCCACAGTCCCAGCCCATAGGCGAAATCGACATCAAAGGAATCGCTGCTTTCCTGCAAAAGAATCCTTACCTCGAAAATACGGATGCCTTGCTTACGGTTGAAGGTGACCTGCTGATAAAAGCAGACCAATGCCAGGCCATTGTAAGATATTATACCCCCGATGGGAATGCGCATTACCTCGACAGGAACGGACGCGTGATGCCGGTTAATCCATTATATCCGAACCGGACACTTATCGCTACCGGCCAGATCGAAAACCCGTTAAAAGACGGTAAAAACATTTACTCGGTTCCCGATTCGAACCACGTGATGCGCGACAGGTTGAAGAGCCTGTACGATATTCATAAGCTCGCGGAAATCATTCAGACTGACAGCACCCTGAAAGCCCTGGTGGAACAGGTTTACATAACTACCACCGGCAAAATACAGCTTGTGACCAAAGCCGGATCCCACATCGTTTACCTGGGCGATACTACTGATGCTGCTGAAAAACTTGAAAACCTGATGTACTTCTACAAATATGGGCTGGTAAAAACCGGCTGGACCAGGTACAGCAAACTGAACCTTGAATATAAAAATCAAATAGTGTGCACAAAATAAATATAAAGTTATGCAATCGGAAATAGTAGTCGGTTTAGATATCGGAACAACAAAAATTGCTGCCATTGCGGGACGCCGTAACGAATTTGGCAAGATTGAAGTGTTAGGTTATGGCCATACAGAATCCATAGGAGTACGCCGCGGTGTGATCACCAACATCGAAAACACGGTAAACTCCATACAAACAGCCATAAAACAGGCCCAGGAAAACTCTAAAGTTACCATCCGCACTGTAAATGTAGGGATTGCCGGGCAGCATATCCGCAGTATTCAGCACCGGGCAAGCACCATCAGGCCCAATCCTGAAAACGAGATCAGCCAGGCGGATATCGACCAGTTCACATCGAGCATATATAACATTGCCATGAATCCCGGCGAAAAAATTATCGATGTGTTGCCTCAGGAATTTATTATCGACGGCGAAGCAGGCGTTAAAGACCCGAAAGGGATGCTGGGACACCAGATGGGCGCCAGTTTTCATATTGTTACAGCGCAAACATCGGCTGCCCAAAACATTATGAAATGCATCGAAAAATCCGGCTACAACCTGCAGCATCTTATTCTGCAACCCCTGGCATCGGCGGAAGCCGTGTTGAGCCTCGACGAAAAAGAGGCCGGTGTTGTACTGGTTGATATAGGCGGAGGCACCACCGATGTAGCCATTTTCCTGGATGGAATTATCAGGCATACAGCCGTAATACCTTTTGGAGGTGAAATTATTACTGAAGACATAAAAGCAGGTTGCAGCATCATTAAAAAGCATGCCGAAGACCTGAAGGTAAAATTCGGATCAGCACTAGCCAGCGAAAACCGCGCCGAAGAAGTAGTAGCCATTCCCGGACTCAGGGGCAGGGCGCCAAAGGAAATCACCCTCAAAAACCTGGCAAAGATCATCCAGGCCAGGATGGAAGAAATTATTGAAGCCGTTTACCAGGAAATCAAAAGCACCGGCCTCGAAAAGCGACTGATCGCCGGTATAGTCCTTACCGGTGGCGGTTCCATGCTGAAACATATCGAACAACTCACCCAGTTTATTACCGGTATGGATACACGTATCGGTTACCCGAACGAACACCTGGCAAGCAATTCGGCCGACGAAATGACAAGTCCCATGTATTCAACCGGACTGGGATTGGTGCTGATGGGCATGCAACGTGCTGACGTTTCGCGGGTTAAAAATGATGTGAGTAAACCCGAAGAGAAAGAAGCAGAACAAAAACCGTCAAAAGTTAAATCGAATAAAGTTTCCGACTGGCTCGACCGTTTTTTCGGCGATGGGATCAGTTAATAATTAACACCAATTTTGTTAGTAATTTTTTAGGCAAATTAAAATAAAAAGAGTATTAAACATCTAATTTTAGGGGGGAGAAAAATGACTGAAATGCTAAAATTCGACAGGCCTGACGAACAGGCTCCAATTATAAAGGTAATCGGTGTAGGCGGTGGCGGTAGCAATGCCGTTTCGTACATGTATACACAAGGAATAAAAGGTGTGGATTTTTATATCTGTAACACTGATTCCCAATCACTTAATAAATGCGAAGTTCCTAACAAAATACGCCTGGGGAATACCGGCCTGGGTGCCGGAGCTAACCCTACAGTTGGTCGCGAAGCTGCTATTCTGATTGCCGACGATATCAGGGAAATCCTTTCAACCAACACTTCTATGCTGTTTATTACAGCAGGTATGGGTGGCGGAACAGGCACCGGGGCAACACCAATTATTGCCCAAATTGCCAAAGAACTGGGTATACTTACGGTTGGTATCATTACCAAGCCTTTCGGTTTCGAAGGCCGCAAACGTGAAAAACAGGCTGAAGCCGGTATTGAAGAACTGAAAAAATATGTTGATACCACCCTGGTGATCTGCAATGACAAATTGCTCGATATGCAGGGCGATATGAA
This sequence comes from uncultured Bacteroidales bacterium, assembly GCA_937965665.1. Lineage (GTDB taxonomy): Bacteria > Bacteroidota > Bacteroidia > Bacteroidales > UBA4417 > UBA4417. The sequence continues at coordinate 2,176 of CALCJE010000286.1, read as the reverse complement.
ACTCAGCCAGGCGTTCAGCAAAGCCGATAACGTGCTGACCATCGCTGCAAAAGGTATTGCCGAAATCATCACAGTAACGGGTCGTATCAACGTCGACTTCGAGGATGTAAAAACCGTAATGAAAGGAAGCGGCAAAGCGATTATGGGCGCTGGTATAGCCAGTGGTGCTGATCGTGCTGTGAAAGCCGTGGAAATGGCTTTAAACTCACCGCTTCTCGACGATACCGACATAAAAGGAGCATCGAATGTGCTGCTGTACATTACCTCCGGCAAAAATGAAATTTCGCTTGAGGAACTGAATGATATTACAGGTTACATTACCGATCGCACCGGTGAAGATGCCAACGTAATATGGGGTGATGGTGTTGACGAAAATCTCGACGACGAAATTGCGATCACGCTTATTGCTACAGGATTCAGCAAGCCTGTAATTACGACCCATGTGTTGGGAGAGATTAAAAATACCATGAGTTTATCGCAGGAACCTAAGGCAGAAACTATTACCGAGGTGCAGCTGGTGGTTGAACCTGCTATTCAGCAAACTAAGATTGAAGAGCCTGTAAGAATTATTCCCGAAGTTGCGCCGCTGAATATCCCGAATTCGTTGTTTAATGACAGTTTTTCAGAGCCTGTTGCCAAAACACCTGAAAAGACCATACAAAATTCGGAACCGCTCGAAATAAAAACGTATTTCAAACCACAGGAACCCGAGTTCGAAATTGTGAATCCTGTGGCAAAACCAGAGCCACGTGCGCCGATCTACATAAATACCCCGGTGGAAAATCCAAGGATTGAACCCGAAGACCAGCGCCTGGACCGGATTAATAAGCTCAAAAACCTGAGCCATAAAACGCTGAGCCCGTCCAATGTTGAAGAAATGGAAAGGGTACCAGCCTATATGCGCCGTAATGTAGACCTGCCCGAAGGCATACAGCCCGACGACAGCAATGTTTCGCGTTACACCCTGGGTACCGATGCCTATAACCGCACCGGGCTGAGGGAGAACAATTCATTTCTGCACGATAACGTCGATTAATAAACATCCCTATGGAACTGGAAAAACTCATTAATGAGGATATAAAGCAGGCCATGATCAATAAGGACAAGGAAAAGCTTGAAGCCCTTCGATCGATCAAAGCCGCCATGCTGCTCGAAAAAACGGGCAAGGATGTTACCGGAGGCATTATTCCTGAAAGTGTTGAATTGAAAATGTTGCAACGGCTTGTGAAGCAGCGCCGCGAAAGTGCCGAGATTTACAAGGCACAGGGCCGGCCCGACCTGGCTGAGCCGGAGATTTTCCAGGCTGCCATTATCGAAAAATACCTGCCCGAGCAAATGACCGATGAAGAAGTGATTGCCGTGGTAAAACAGGTAATTGCCGATACCGGCGCTACCGGCATAAAGGATATGGGAAAAGTGATGGGCCTGGCCAGCAAGCAGATTGCAGGCAAAGCCGATAATAAAATGATTGCCGAGATTGTGAAGCGACTACTTCCATAACTCAAATAAATCTACGATTTACGAATGCTGAAAACCCTGCACCCCCCTGCAGGGTTTTTGCTTTTCACTAAAAGAAGTCAATTAATTTCAACCATTAGCCAACACTTTTTCACAGAAGCATAAAAATCATAAAAAAAGAGGCTATCCTAACAGAACAGCCTCCTTAAAAAACATAATGAGTTAACTACTTTTTCCCAAACTTATATCCCAAAGAGATGGCGAAACAACGGTTCAATTCCTTGTACCCGTTGTCGGTATCAACTGCAATATTAGCCAAGCCTAAATCATACGTAAGGCCAATTTCGAATGCTTTAATTCCTATACCAGCTCCAAAATGTGCTCCGGCATCAAATGGTTTAAAATCATCATCATTGCCTGAACCCCACTTCACATCGTGATCACTTTCACCTTCAGTTTTGAAAGTCCCACTAATTCCATATCCCAGGTAAGGCCCAAGTGCGCCAAAAAGTTTCAGGCCTGCAACATCAAATTTTATTTTCGCGGTGAGGGGTAAGTTCAGATAAAGCAGGTTAACGCTTCCTTTGGTGGTTCCTTCCCCATTGTCAAATTCAGCTTTAGCTCCCAGCGTTGAGAGTAATAAGGCAGTTTCAAATGAAATCTTCTCGCTGATAGGCAGTTCCATGGTAGGCCCAAAGTTAAAACCAGGCTTCATCGT
>CALCJE010000285.1 GCA_937965665.1 uncultured Bacteroidales bacterium | reverse complement strand
GCTGTAATTTCTTTTGAGCTGATTGCATCCGCCATCTGTCTTACTACTAAAATCGATAATCACTATCCGTTTAGCAACAGGCTGACTGGTTTTATTCAGCATTTTCGGGCTGTCGACAATAACACAACACCAACAAAACCTCCTTCTGCTTGTTAAATTTATGGTTGAAATTATGCATATCACCCATCCGGAACTGATCCGAATGCTGATTTGGTTCTGAACTATGCATATTTTTCAATATCTTTGCAAAATGTATCAAAAACCTCAAAAAAGTGCGCTTTTTTGAGGTTTTTGAGCCAAAAGCGATACCTTTTCTTCCGTAAATCACTTAAATTGAAAAATCATTACCATGACAAAAACGCCTGAAACACTCTTTGATAAAGTATGGGATGCCCATGTAGTGAAACATATAGCCGATGGACCTGATGTATTTTTTATCGACAGGCATTTCATTCATGAAGTAACAAGCCCGGTGGCCTTTTTAGGGCTTCAGAAACGGAATGCGCGTGTATTGTTCCCTGAGCGTACCTTTGCCACCGCCGACCATAATACTCCTACCATCGACCAGCACCTGCCGGTGAAAGATGCCTTATCCGCCAACCAGTTGAAAGCCCTCGAAGAAAATTCGGCCAAACACGGCATTTCGCACTGGGGATTAGGTGATCCTAAAAACGGTATTGTGCATGTGGTAGGCCCCGAAAACGGCATTACCTTACCCGGCATGACGGTGGTTTGCGGCGACTCGCATACCTCAACTCATGGTGCATTTGGAGCTATTGCTTTTGGCATTGGCACTTCCGAGGTTGAAATGGTACTTGCCTCGCAATGCATCATGCAGGTAAAGCCAAAAAAAATGCGCATCAACGTGAACGGAGCGCTGGGCAAGGGAATCACGCCAAAGGATGTAGCCCTGTACATTATCTCGCAGATAACGGCCAGCGGGGCAACAGGTTATTTTGTGGAATATGCCGGCGATGTATTTGAAAACATGAGCATGGAAGGCCGTATGACCGTTTGTAATCTTTCCATCGAAATGGGTGCGCGCGGCGGCATGATTGCCCCCGATCAAACTACTATCGATTACCTGAAGGGAAAAGAAAAAGCCCCCAAAGGTGAAGAATGGACAAAAGCTGTTGAATACTGGAAAACCCTGAAAACTGACCCGGGCGCCGTATTTGACAAAGAACTGAATTATAATGCCGCCGATATTGAGCCGCAAATAACCTACGGCACCAATCCCGGCCTGGGCACCGGCATAAGCCGGAACATACCGTTTGCATCAGCGGTTAAAGATGGTGAAGCTTCTTACAAAAAATCGCTGGCCTACATGGGTTTTTCCGAAGGCGAGAAAATTATTGGTAAAAAAGTAGATTATGTCTTCCTCGGAAGCTGTACCAACGGCCGTATTGAGGATTTCAGGGCCTTTGCATCCATTGTAAAAGGCCGTAAAAAAGCCGACAACATCACCGCCTGGCTGGTTCCGGGTTCGCATGTGGTGGAACAGCAGATTAAAGATGAAGGCATACTCGATATACTTACCGAGGCCGGTTTCCAACTCAGGCAGCCGGGGTGTTCAGCATGCCTGGCCATGAATGATGATAAAATTCCGGCAGGTAAATACGCGGTGAGCACCAGCAACAGGAACTTCGAAGGCCGGCAAGGCCCCGGAAGCCGCACCCTGCTTGCCAGCCCGCTGGTAGCTGCAGCTGCAGCCGTAACAGGCGTGGTAACCGATCCCCGCGAATTGCTTTAATCCTTTAAACGATCATTTTACCCTATTTAAACCACAAAAAAAATGGCTTACGATAAATTCGAAATATTAAAAAGTACCGCTGTTCCGCTCCCCATCGAGAATGTGGATACAGACCAGATTATCCCCGCCCGTTTCCTGAAGGCTACCGAGCGCAAAGGCTTTGGCGATAACCTTTTCAGGGACTGGAGATACAATACCGATGGAACTCCTAAGGCTGATTTTGTTTTAAACAACGGCACTTATTCAGGAAAAATACTGGTTGGGGGCAAAAACTTTGGCAGTGGCAGCAGCCGCGAACATGCCGCCTGGGCCATTTACGATTATGGATTCCGCTGCGTGGTGTCGAGCTTTTTTGCTGATATTTTTAAAAACAACTCGCTCAATATCGGGGTATTACCGGTGCAGGTGAGCTCTGAATTTCTGGATAAGATTTTTAAAGTCATTGAAAAAGATCCAAAAACTGAACTGGAAGTGAACCTGCCCGACCAAACCATCACCCTGCTGGCCAGCGGCGAAAAAGAGTCTTTTTCCATTGATGGTTATAAAAAACACAATATGCTCAATGGCTTTGATGATATCGATTACCTGCAGGCTATGAAGGAAGAAATATTAGCCTTTGCCACAAGGCTTACACATTAAATCGGTTTTCATAAAAAATTGTCAAAATGCCCGGTAAAGTACGTTATATAGAAATAATGGATACCACGCTTCGCGATGGTGAACAAACCAGCGGAGTATCATTTTCAGCTTCCGAAAAACTTACCATTGCGCAACTGCTGCTTACCGAGGTAAAAGTCGACCGCATCGAGGTTGCCTCGGCACGCGTATCGGAAGGCGAGTTTCAGGCTGTTAAAAAAATTATCGACTGGGCTAAAACCAAAGGATTTATTAACAAAATTGAGGTTCTCACTTTCGTGGATGGCGATACATCAGTAAACTGGATGCTGCAAACCGGTGCCCGGGTGATGAACCTGCTCACCAAAGGCTCGCTGAATCATCTCACTCACCAGCTGAAAAAAACACCCGAACAGCATTTTAAAGAAGTGGGCGATGTTATTGCCCTGGCCGGGAAAAACAACATCGACTGTAATATTTACCTCGAGGACTGGAGCAACGGCATGCGGCATTCGAAAGAATATGTTTTTCAATACCTCGATTTCCTGGCCACACAGCCCATAAAACGAATCCTGTTGCCCGATACGCTGGGTGTACTTATACCAGCTGAAACCGGGGAATATATTTCGGCTATCGTGAAGCGATACCCGCATATTCATTTCGATTTTCACGCGCACAACGACTACGACCTGGGCATTGCCAATGTGCTGGAAGCAGTAAAAGCCGGCGCCAAAGGTCTTCATCTTACCGTGAACGGAATGGGCGAACGCGCCGGAAATGCACCGCTGGCCAGTGCCATTGCCGTGCTGAACGATTTCGTGCCCGGTATCAAAACTTCGGTGGTCGAAAAATCACTTTATTCAGCCAGCCGGCTGGTTGAAACCTTTTCGGGCCTGCGCATACCTATGAATAAACCTGTGGTTGGCGAAAACGTGTTTACTCAAACTGCGGGAATACATGCCGACGGAGATAAAAAGAAAAATCTCTATTTCAACGACCTGATGCCCGAACGCTTTGGCCGCCAGCGTAAATATGCCCTCGGCAAAACCAGCGGAAAAGCAAATATCGAAAACAACCTGCTACAGCTGGGTATTGAACTTTCGGATGCTGATCTGAAAAAAGTAACCCAACGTATTATTGAACTGGGCGACAAAAAAGAAACCGTTACCCAATCCGATCTGCCTTATATCATTTCTGATGTGCTCGACAGCAGCACTTTCGAAGAAAATGTCCGCATCGAAGATTATGTGCTTACCAATTCGCGAAACCTGCGGCCTTCGGCCACCATTAAAATAAATATGAAAGGCGAATTGTACGAAGCACATGCCCAGGGCGACGGGCAGTACGATGCATTTATGAACGCGCTGAAAAAGATTTACAGAAAGAAATCGCTCGAATTGCCGGTGCTTGCCGATTATATTGTACACATCCCACCAGGAGGTAAAACAGATGCATTGTGCGAAACCATTATTACCTGGCGCCTGGAGAACAAGGAGTTTAAAACCCATGGCCTCGACAGCGACCAGACCGTTTCGGCTATCATTGCAACCCAAAAAATGCTGAATATGATTTAGCCGGCCCCACCCGGCACACTGCTGGTCATGCTGAATCAGAAATTTATAATGAAAAAATAATTCCGAATCACAATAAATACTATGGCATCAAAACACATTTTAATTGTTCCCGGCGATGGAATCGGGCAGGAAGTTACAGCGGCAGGTAAAAAGGTATTAGACCGTATTGCCGCAAAGTTTAACCACACGTTTACCTACGACGAAGCCCTCATTGGTCATGCTGCCATTGAAGTTACCGGTAATCCGCTTCCCGACGAATCGCTCGAAAAAATGAAACAATCGGATGCCGTACTTTTTGGGGCTGTCGGCCACCCCAAATATGATAATGATCCCTCGGCTAAGGTGCGCCCCGAACAAGGCTTGCTGCGTATGCGCAAGGAACTGGGATTATACGCCAATATCAGGCCAATAAAGCTTTTCGACGAATTGCTGAGTGCATCGAGCATAAAGCCTGAAATATTAAAAGGCGCTGATATCCTCTTTTTCAGGGAACTTACCGGCGACCTGTATTTTGGTGAAAAAGGCAGGAAAAACAATGGTGATACTGCTTTCGACCTTGCCGAATACAGCCGCTACGAGGTTGAACGTATTGCACACAAAGCTTTTACCGCTGCGCGTACCCGCAGAAAAAAAGTGTGTTCTGTCGACAAAGCCAATGTATTGGAAACTAGCAGGCTTTGGCGCGAAGTAATCCAGAAAGTAGCGCTTCAATATCCTGATATTGAACTGGAACATATGTTTGTTGACTCAGCTGCTATGATGCTGATCAAAGATCCGCGACGTTTTGATGTGGTGGTAACAGCTAACCTGTTCGGCGATATATTAACTGACGAAGCTTCGCAAATTGCCGGATCAATGGGCATGCTGGCATCAGCATCCATTGGCGATGGCACAGGGGTTTATGAGCCAATTCACGGTTCGGCACACGATATTACCGGCAAAGGCGTTGCCAACCCGCTTGCATCTATACTCTCGGCCGCGCTGCTGCTCGATATATCCTTTGGAATGAAAGCTGAAGCAGAGGCCATTATTAAAGCGGTGGATACAGTGTTGAAAGCTGGTTACCGCACCCGCGATATTGCTGATGCAACCACTGCGCCGGGTAAAATTTTAGGTACTGAGGCTATGGGCGAGGAAATATTAAAACAACTTTAACCAACCGGCGAGTGAACGCTTGCCCTGTGCATCACTTCGATGTAAATATACAAACCCGCCAGCCGGAATAGGAAAACCGGCTGGCGGGTATTTTTTTTCGCCACACGTTTTTATGCAGCGTATTCCTGCCTCAGAATCTTTAACTCTTCAACCAGCTCGAGGACCCCTTCTTTCAGTTGACGGAAGATATAATGAAGTCCTTCACTTTTTTTGTCCCGTCCTAATTGCTCTAGGTTATAACAAAGCTCGCTGAGCTCGGGCGACATGTACGAAACCACGCCCTTTAAACCGTGTGCTTTATTATTGATGGTTGCGTAATCGAGATTGCCGATGCTCTGCTCGAGTATTTCTAGTGTACCGGCATATTCGTCAAAAAAAATATCCATTACTTCCACAATAATTTCGTTGTCGTAGTATTGGAAGTTCTCCTGGAATTTCTCCCTGTTGATCATAGTTGTGAGTGGGTTGAGTGAGTGAGTTTACAAGTATTCCGATGGGATCAGACTATGGAAGCAAAATAATCGATGGTTTTCACTAGTCCTTGTTCGAGTGTTATTTCGGGCATCCAGTTGAGTTCCTTTTTCGCCAGCGTAATGTCGGGCTGGCGTTGTGTGGGATCGTCCGGGGGAAGCGGCATGCGGATAATTTTCGATTTGGAATTGGTAAGGCCGATTACCTTTTCGGCCAGCTGCAGAATGGTAAATTCGCCCGGGTTGCCAATATTTACCGGACCTGTAAAGTCCTCGCGGGTTGCCATCATACGTATCATGCCTTCCACCAGGTCGTCGACATACTGAAAACTGCGGGTCTGGCTTCCATCGCCGTAAATGGTTATGTCGTTACCCTTGAGTGCCTGAACTATAAAATTGGAAACCACGCGCCCATCGTTGGGATGCATGCGGGGGCCGTAAGTATTAAAGATGCGTATGATTTTTATACGCACATTGTTCTGCTTGTGGTAGTTTACAAACAGGGTTTCGGCAGCACGTTTTCCTTCGTCGTAGCATGCTCTTTCGCCAATGGGATTTACATGGCCCCAGTAACTTTCTACCTGCGGGTGGATATGCGGATCGCCATATACTTCGCTGGTTGACGCCTGCAGTATTTTGGCCTTGATGCGTTTGGCCAGCCCCAGCATGTTTATGGCTCCCATCACCGAAGTTTTCATGGTTTTGATGGCATTGTACTGGTAATGAACCGGCGATGCCGGACATGCAAGATTGTAAATTTCGTCGACTTCAATAAAAAACGGCATGGTGACATCATGCCTGATGAGTTCGAAAAAGGGGTTATCGAGAAGGTGAACAATATTTTGTTTCTGCCCTGTAAAATAGTTATCGAGGCAAACCACTTCGTTGCCATCGTTCAGCAGCCTTTCGCACAGATGTGAACCCACAAATCCGGCGCCTCCCGTAACCAAAACCTTTTTCCTGATCATTACACTTTAGTATTTATAGCTTATTGTTAAAAAATGTGCTGAAAACCAGGAACCTTTAATCAGGCTCCCGGTTTCAGCATGTTGGACTTATCGGGTAGTGTCGATTCCTATACAATAATAGGTAAATCCTTTGCGCTTCATTTCGGCCAGTTCATAAATATTGCGCCCGTCTAACACAACAGGTTCTTTCAGCAACTTGCGCACAATGTTGAAGTTTGGAAATTTAAACTCGGGCCATTCGGTCACCAGTACCAGGCAATCGGCATCTATCAGGGCTTCGTACTGATCCTGCGAATACTCAATAGTATCGCCAAGTATGCG
>CALCJE010000284.1 GCA_937965665.1 uncultured Bacteroidales bacterium | reverse complement strand
TTTTCAGCACGTTCCTTTTTGCATCAGCCAGGTCGCTGAAGCTGATCTTCTCTTCTGTTTTGTCTTCATAATTAATGCGATACATCAGCAAGGCATAATCGTTAAATGATTCGGAAAACCTGGCCAGCAGGTGATCGAGGAAGCGACTCCTGCGATCTTCGAAAGTGCTCTTATCTTCGTAAAGCATTTGCCAGCCATTTTTCAGGTTACCCGAAGCATCCTGGGTTGCCAGGACAGTTTCAAGGCTACCAAAAAGGCTGGTGGTGCTGTATACCGGATCCAGGTCCTGTATGTTTTTAAGGTACTGCGCGAAATAGGTTTGTTTGATATTTTCGATGGAGAACAACTGATGTGCATGGGTTAACTGTGAAAAGAAATCGGCCAGCAGTTGTTCGTAAAACATAAGGTATGCTTTTAATTGCCGTTGTTGCGCAATCCGTTCAGGGGTAGCACCCGGCGGTAACCCGAATTCGCCGATGCCATAGGTAGGCGGGAAATCGTATTGTACCGGCCAGTAGCTTTCGGTGTCGCGTTTGTTACCTGCTGGTACCGGCAAATCCTGCGTCAATCCATTCAGTTTGGCACGTGAACGGGCTGCGTGTAAAATCAATACCGTATCGCGCACTTCGGCATAATTCGCCAGGAATGGGAACTGGTTTTTAAAAAGCACAATCTTCGATTTATCAGTGCTCAGAACCGGTTTGTGCAGAGGCGAAATTTCGATGCACCATTTTTGCGAAGTACAGCATGCCATGGGCTGGCCGACAGCATCGTACTTTGTCATCTGGAAATTGCGTATCGCCTGCACCCCTTCAATATCCATCAACAGGTTGATGATATCGGAAGCATGTATCACCGTTGTGAGGTTGGTTTGCTCCAGTTGATCGGTATCAATAAATCCATGTTGCAGGATGGGCCCGGTGAATATTTCGTCGACGGCTACTTTCTTCTCAAGCAACTCGCTGAGCGAATAGAAATTAATGACCGGATTCAGGTAGTTTTCGATGGCATAAAATATTTCAGCCTGCACTTTTTCGATATCAGAGCCCGGGTTTACATCCACATCAAAACAAAAGGCGATTTCCTCGTTGTTGATGGTGGTAACCTGCATAAAATCTTCGCAGAGGTTCCGATGCTCGTGTAATGTTTTGATAGCAGACTGAACTATTACCCTTGATTTCCATATTTTCTTCAGGTAAGTAGCGAAAACTGCCGCCAGTATTTCCTTCTGGCTGGTGGTGCCCGTGCTGTACATCTGTTTCACTTCGGCCAGTGTTACCTCTCCTGCAGCCGGTTTTTTGGGAACCGAAACTGTAAATGTTATCATGCTGGCATCGGTAAGCCCGAGCGTAAACTCAAACTGATTGCCCTTGGGAACTATATTTAATGTATCAATATTCGCCGGCAGCTGTGCCCTGGCTGCAAAGTCGAAATCAGCATTTTTCCATGCCGGCAGGTTAAACTGGAATACAAAATCGCCCTCGTTGAAATTAGGCGAGGCGGGATTTGCAGTTATAATCTGCCCGTTGTTGAGGTCGCCAAACCTGTCATCGGTTTCAAGATCAAGCAAAACACGGTACAATCCCGACAGGTAAAGTGGCTTAAGATTAGGAATATAGGTGAGCGTATCGTTTTCGCAATCGGCATAAATTTCTGCTTCATTAACGGCATGCCTGTTTTTGTGGGCATCCAGTGTGCTGTCTTCTGCAATCAGCCATGCATTATGAATTCCTTCGATATCAACCAGTAGTTTACGATAGTCGTTGATGGTGAGCGGGTTAACGGTGAGTATTTCTTTGGCGGTAAACAAGGTTTGTCCGTTAACCAGGTTGCCGTCGTCAGCTCTCAGCAGGTCTTTCATCTCAAACCCCGAGCGATATCCCAATTCGGTAATGGCATAGCACAGCGCTTCGAGGGTGGTGATCCCGGGATCGTGGGCATTATAGTCTGTCCATAAAGCCGATGAAAGATTTTCAATATGCTTTAAACCTTCACTGCGCAGGAACTCGTAGTCCTGACTGGGTGAGGGCTTAAATGTTTTTGGTATGGATGTAAATTCTTCCATTAGCAGGTGCAGGTTGCAGGTGAATTGATGATATGTCGTAAACCGCTGGTTTCGTTGTAATACGAAACCAGGATGGAACGGGATGTTGTGGCAACGGCTTCTTCAACATTCCGGTTCTCGAACACTATGGTATCGCCGTCGCGCAGCAGGTGATGCATTTCGAAACAAGTCAGGAAGTCGACATAAGGGCGCTCTTCAATAAAGTTGAGCAATACGCTTTTGCTGATTTTCGAACCGAAAGGAATGTCTGCTTCAGGCGTAAATGCCCAGGGACAAAGGAATTTTTCGATTTCCTGGTTCAGGAGTTGCTTGTAAAAACCTTCATCGAGGTTATCATGAAACTTAACCTTAAAATCAAGTTGCACTTCTTCGAACTGTGGATTTTTTACATGAATCTTCACAAAAGGGCTGGTGATTTTATCGAGATACTTGCCGATGTTTGTCAGTAACCCGATCGGGGTGTAGGGCTTCAGCAGGTTGGCATGTGTATTGTTTTTCAGATCAGGCACCATAACCAGGGTAACATGCCCCGGCAGGTTTTCGCAAAATATATTTACACCATTATCGCTATAAAATCCCGAATGATTCAGGCATTTAACCTTGTACAACTGCGGAAATTGTTCGAGCAGGATATGTTCGTAATCCCAAATAGTGATGGCTCTTTGTTTGTGCCTGAGCCTTTCGCTCACGCGCAGATAGTAATGTGCATCGCTTTCGCGGGTACGGCCGTTAAAACTGTCGAAGGGTTGTTCAATGCTCTTTATAGCCGGGTTGCTTTCAATAAGTTTGGAAATGGTTTTTGCGGGTGCCAGCTTGCGGAACTCAATTTGTTGTTCCTCGTCCTGAACGAGCGTAACCAGGGCTGCCTGGGCCTGAATGTTCATCATGTTGCAAACGGCATCAATATCTTTTACCACTGCGGCTTTTATCCAGTGCAAGCCATTCTGCAACAGCGTATTTGTATGGTTAATATCAGCCGGCAGGCTAAGGGTAACAATGCCCGACTGTGTAAAATTGCTGGTGCGGTCGATGATCTGCCGGTTTTCGAATTGTATCCATTGGTTTTGCGATAGATAAAACCATTGTACCGGTACCATGTCTTTCAGCGGGTTCGAACTGCCGTCGGCCACCTGGAAAAGCAGGGTTACCACCGAACTGGGTTCAGCATTCTGAAGGCCTATAAAAATTTCGCCATCGTGGATAATGTCCTGAAGCAGTGTTATTTTCTCCGTTTTTTCGGCCAGTACATTTTCGGCTGTTGCCTGGTTAAAAACTTCGGCATACCCAAAAGCTGCCAGGTGGTAAAACAGGTTATTGCGAGTTTCGGTATGTGGCTTTGTAAAATCAATAGTAGATGCCGCGGTGTAACCTATTGAGAAATTGCTGATTTTTATTTCTTCCACTGAGGGCGATAAACCTACCGTGAGCTTGTATTCCAGGGGCTTGGCTACATCGGTTAAATGAAGTGTGGTCCCGTCGAGTGCTGTTTTAACACGTGCCAGGTAGGTATCAATGGACTTGTTGGTAGCATTGCTGAGCCTGAGAAATCCATTCAGCGTGGTGGCTTTCAGGTTTTCGTTGGGCGTAAAATCGATGGTTGAAGGTTCGTTACTGATTCCTGTTATTGTTTTTCCGCTTAATGGCTGAAATGCTTTCCATGCACCCTGGTCGAGGTATGAAGTGGTGCTGTCGAAAGGATTTGCACCTGTAAATTCAAAGTTCAGGCTTGAAATATGCTTTTGAAAAATTTCCTTGCTCCCGATGTAAAACCCGGCCCCGCTTGCAGGGAAATCGCCGAAAGGCTTAAATGGTTTTGATGCTTCAATGCTCCCGGTGTCGTTGCTAAGCATCAGGTCTCTGATCCCCGAAACGGCAACCACGGTTTCTATTTTGGTTATTTTTTGTTTGCACAAAACCAGGTAAGGGATTGCATCGGAGGCATCCTGGTTGAGGTAAATATTCAGAAGCGGCAGGTCTGTGTCGAAACCGAGCTTATGCGTTTTTTCGGAATAGGGCACGATGGCCGGGTCGTTGGGTGTAAGCGCGATGGTAAATACCAGGTTCCCCGTTATGGACTGGTGAATAGCAGTTACATTTTTAACCAACATCTCTTTTTTGCCTGTGAGCGTGGCTTCGAAACACGACAGACTCCTGTTCTTTCTCCTGAAAAACCTGGTGACCTGGTTTTCGAAAGATACTGTAACAGTGATCGTCCTGGTTCCTTCATTTAAAAACAGGATATTCGAAGCGATCGCGAATCCAACCCTGGCTGTTTTTTTGTTTTTTGGATTTCCGAAAGTAAACCAGCTTTTATCAACAGCAACCAGCTTAGCTCCTTCGCCGTCTTCCGAATTGGCAACCGGGAATGCCTTCAGCGGGCCTGTTGTATCGCGTAATGTATGCTGTGCCTTTATTGCGGCAACGCTTGCTTTATTCAACACCACATCGTCATTAAGCGAATAGCTGATGTCCTTACCTGTAACATCTTTACCTCCTTTGAAAAGTATTCCTTTTGTAAGCAGTTGCTCCTGTACGGTTTTTTGTAGTTCGAAGGTTAAGTGCGCCTGATCGGGCTGTGGCGGTTTGTTTTTGAGCTGCAGTGTATCCTTGAAATAGAAATCGAGGTGCTTTTGGGTGTAACGGTTTAAATCGTCCTGGGCGGTTTTGAAAAGTTTGATGAAAGCCAGGAATAATCCATAATGCGGCGTGTGGCTGGGGAATTCGCCCAGGGTCTTTCCGAAAAGTTCGTTTGCTTTCGAAGCAATGGTTGCAACGCCCTTCAGGATTGAATCAATGGTGCTGTTGAAAAGGTTATGACTTATGATGTAGATAATCTTTTCGTAGTCGCTGCCAACGGTGGGGATTGTAATGGAAAGATCAGGAAATGCCGATTGCCAAACGCCTGATAACTGTGTGCGACTGAAATCTCCTTTGCTTACAACTTCTATAGGGGCGCTGCTGTCGAGTTCGGTAATGGAATAATCGAGCAGTCCTGCCGTTTTAAAATCCTGAAAAAATTTTTCATCCAGGTTAGCCAGTGGCAGCCGCAGCCTGATGCGTATAATGTCATCAAGAGTCTTCTTATAATCGTCGTCGGGTAAAAGTAAAAGTTGGTCGTCAATAATTTTTAAAAGTGAAAATATGGTATCGAAAAGGAATTTAAGCTGTTGCCTGGCTATGTTGTCGCGCTGCGGTTGGGTGGTTTGGGCGGTCAGCGCAATATTTTTGTAAAGCAGTTTTTTATAATCACTTATTTTTTGGCTATCCAGGTGTACAAGCGTGGCCAGGGTAACGCTCACATCCATCATCATAAGCGGCTTCCAGTTGCCATCCTCTAAATTGTTTTCATTATAATACTTAAGGTATCCGGCATATCGTTTTGCAAACAGAATCAGGTCGGAGGGCGCGCGTTCGTCCACATCGGCAAAATGCACATCAAGGGCTGCAAGTACGCGGTTAAGCTGGCTTGTACCTTCTCTGTTCAGCGGATTTTTATCAGTGCATGCCATAATTACATTTTTTTAATAGATGATTTTTAAAATCTGGTTCAGGTTTTTCTTTCATGGCCTAAACCACTGTAAAAGATGTATTAACGTAAGTCGGTGCCTTCTTTTTTGTAAAATGGGAACACGAAATTAAACCGGGTGTTGGTTGCACTTACCGTGTAATCGATGCTTATCACGATGCGGCCTTCCAGTTCGCCGGTGTCGTCGAGCTCAATGTTATTCACTTCAATACGGGGCTCATAATAAAGGATAGCAGTCGAAACCAGGTCCTTTATGTATGTTTTGAAGGTGGTGGTGAGCGGTTCGAAAAGCAGTTCGTCGAGGTTGCAGCCATAATCAGGGCGCATAACCCTTTCGCCGGGGCGGGTGGTGAGCAGTATCTCGAGGCTGCTCTGGATATCTTCTACATCGCTCAGCATCGCCACTTCAGCGGCTTTGTTGCTGAATGCAGGCGGAAAACCCCAGCCTGTTCCCAGGAATGACTTTATTTGTTTGCTCATGTTTTATCCTCCAATTATTACTGTCGGGCATCCGATGATGATCACCCCGCCGTGCACTGTGCTGTCGCCCATCCTTGCTGCAGGTGAGCCACCTATCATTACCGTCGCTGATCCGGCTGCAATGGTATCCGGTGGTCCTGTGCAGGTTAACATATCGCCTGCCCGGGCTGCAGGTAAACCTCCGATCAGCACCGTCGGACAGCCGGGAGGCAATACCGGTCCGCCTACATGTGGAACAGTACCTGTAATCATGGGGCACACATGCATATCTGATACCCTTGCTGCCATTGTCATATTTTCGGGGTTTTAAGGTTTTGACGTTTCTTAGTTTATATTTACAATACTTCCTTGAATGGTCATTACTCCGCTGCTGCTTACCTTGGTTGAGCCGCCGCCTTCCATTTTTAATTCGCCATCGGCTTTTGCTGAAAGTTGCGGCGCCGAAATTGAAAGGGTTGTTGCGGCTTTAAGCGTAAGTGCGGTTGCCGATTCGATGGTAATGCCCGATTGTTCCATGGTAATTTTGTTTGAGTTCGAATCGGTGAGTTTTATGCTTTTTTCATTATCATTCATCACGAAAATGTGACCGCCAGGGGTTTGTATCGTGATGCTCTTTTCTCCATCGTCAATCAGAATCTTAATTTCTGAACGCGACACGTATCCTTTTTTATCGTTAGCGCTTTCGGGTTGGAGTGGCGCCGCGTTTTTGCTGCTGTGCAGCATACCCAGTATTACCGGTTGTGCCGGATTGTTATTCATAAATCCCACCACAACCTCATCACCAACTTCAGGCATAAAGAATGTGCCCCTTTTGTTGCCTGCATCGAGGGTAGCCAGGCGGGCATAAACGCCATCTTCCTGGCTGTTCACCATCGGGAGCCTGAGTCTTATCCTGAAATCACCATCTGCATCAATAATGTCGGTTATAATTCCGGTCTGTAATCCTCCCAGGCTGTTTAAATCGCCGCTTCCTGATGTGTCACTCAACGGGTTAATCTGTTCTGTAAAAAAGTTTTCATCCCATCCCAGCGTGGCGGTTGTGGTCCAGTCGCCATTGCTGTAGTCATGCTGAATGGCCGAAACAAAGACATCGCCATTGAAATTGGCGCCCAATCCCTGCAGCGTTATAAAATCGCCTGCAATGACCGGCTGTGCTACCCTGCCGAAAAATTTCACCCTACCTTTTATTTTTGACAGGACTTCGCGGACCTTTTTTGTTTTAGCGAGCGCTTGTTGCTCGGTGGGCTCTTTTTTACCGCTGGCACGAATGGTTGTAGTCTGCCCGGTTCCTAAATCGTCAGTCGATATCCCTCCGGGGCTGGACTGGTTCAGCGCTACATCCTCGGTTTCGAGCTCCTGGGTTGTATAATTCCACGATTGCAAAATGACGCTTCCAGATTGCGCGCGCGCATCCATGGTGCCGTCGAACTCAATAATGTTGTTACCGAATTCAAAAACGGGCAGGTTGCTCCCTGTTGGCGTGGCAGCCATTTTTTTTATCCGGGTTTCGCCATTATTCAATACGCACAAAAGGCCCACGGCATCCAGCCTGCTTATCATAAAATCCCAGTCGCTGCTGTTGTACTGTACCAGTTGCTTGTGAGTTACCGTAGCTGCGGTGATGTCGTGGTTCGTGATGCCATATTGGTCGAGAAGGGTTTCAGCTATATCGCTTGCCGTAAGGTTGTTGTAATGTTTGCTTTTTTTATCCAGCGTCATTTTTACGGCTTCGTCGCGGCATTCTACTACAAGTAAACTTCCATTGTCGCTGGCTTTTTGGGCATTTGAAATGATGATGCCTTTAAAAACCTTTACGTTATTCGAATCGTAACCCAAACTGATTTCGATGGTTTTGCCGGGCAGGAAAACATTACTGCTGCTTATCCTGAAATTGGCTGCATCAGGTTCGCCATCAACAATCTCGAGGCTTGCACGGGTTATCCTGTTGATTTCCTGGTAGGTTTCGATGCTCACAATTTCGATGGATCCGGAAACAGCCGTACCATCGACCAGCAGTGAATAGGTTACCAGTCCGCCAATTTCGTTACTCGTGTTGTTTACTTGTTCAGGCATACCTTATTTTTCGACAGGTGGGAAATAGATTTTTGTTCCGCTTTTAATCTTTCTGAAACCATCCAGTTGGTTAAAAGCTGCAACCGGCAACAGGTACTGTTGTTGCTTATAAATGTTGTGGGTCATCAGGGATAAACGGTCACCGGCTTTTACAATCCGCTCGTGGGTAACATCCGGGCTCTGTTTGTTTTCGAGGGCTTTGCGCAGATCTTCTTCAATGGTTCCTTTAAAAGTACACTTAGCTACTGCCCGGATCGGGGTGCCATCAGGTTTGAATAGTTTATATTCAATGTCCAGGTTTATCAGTACGCATTTGAACAGCAGTGTACCCCAATGGATTTTCAGGTAATAGGGGCGATGGATTTCTTTCCGGTATTCGATAATGTTTTTCCGGAAAGCATCAATTTCATCGGCAACCGATTTCGGCTTTTCGAATGGATTTGCCACGGCAATGTTTAAGGCCGAAGCCTCCTTTATTACCCCGGTACTGTCGAACAGGAAATCGAAGCTGATTTCCTGGGCAGTAATTTTATTGAATTTCAGTACAGGCATCGAGGTGCCGGGGGCCTGCGTATCCGAAAACTCAATCCGGTGCCTGGTGGTGTAGGTTTCGGGGTTAATGGTTACCTCGAAAGCATTCCCAACAGGACTCGAAAATCCCTTGTCGGAATACGACTGAATTTTCAGCTTTTCCTGTTTGCCAAATCCGCTGGTTATCATCGCTCACTTTTTTGTTGGAGTAGTTTCAGCACATTTTCGGTCACTTCCCTGGCGATCTCTTTTTTGAGCTTTGCCAGGTCAGCAGCATGCGGAGTAGTTACCGGTGGCTGGTTATTGCCATTAGAAACTACCGCCCTTATGGCTAATTCTTTAATTTCGATGGGCATACCTGAGTCTTGTTTAAAATGAAATACTTCCGGCAGCCGAAATAGCTCCTGCTGCCAGGCTCTCGACACTGATTACATTGAAAAACTGGTAGCTTAGAGTGATCGATTCAACAACAACCGAATTTTCCTGGGCATTAAAGTTGCTGATGGTCCACTTTTTAGGGATGGCATTCACCACGTACCAGGCTTGCACGGGCACGTGCGAACTGTTGAGCAGGGCAATGGTGATATTCGCAGGTTCAAATACAAAGTTTTCGAATGCATTCTGGCACCAGAGTATGATGCCTGAGCCCATAAACATACCACGCTTCAGTACCAGGTCGCTGTATCGCGCCCGCTTGGGCAGCCTCCATGTAAAGCGGTTTTGCCCGCCCTCGGTATACGTGTCCATTTCCATTTCCACATCCAGTCCACTGACTTCCTGGAAACGGAAATCATTGGGCGTTTGCGGAAACAGCTGGAACGTTACCAGGAAATGAAATCCAACCGGTGGGTACTCGAACATTATCCTTCGTTTTGAATGACTAATCCTTCATGAGCTATTTCAATGGTTTCAATGGCTACCTCGTTGCCATCAGCCTTCAGGTCGGTCGATTGTACTTTTACCGGCCAGGCCTGTTTTATTTTCCACACAACCACGGGTTCATGCTTTTCGTTTAGCAGCGAAATGGTTAGGTCACGGCGCTCAATGGTGTTCAGCGCCACGGTATTCCACCACTTGAAGTAATCGTTATCACCTTTAAAAGTGCCGCGTTTCATGGTGATGTTCGAAAATTTCTGCATCCCGGGCATCTTTATTTTGTGGTATTCAGGACTCGCACCATCCCGGTATTCGATAACTTCGGTCGAAACTTCGAGGCCGGTAACTTCAGTAAACCCGATTTTTGCACCGCCCCATTCAACCTGGAAATGAAATTTTGGAATTGGATAATTTGCCATTGTATTTCGTTTTTAGATGTTTGATTTCAACTTGTTTTAAAAATCTGTGATCAGGATTCCTGCAGCTTGTGCATGAAGCGGAGTATGATAAATTCGGCCGGACGAACGGCAGCCATACCTATTTCAACAATCAGCCTGCCTTCCAGTATATCCTGGGCAGTCATTGTCTGGCCAAGGCCACATTTTACATAAAATGCATGCTCAGGCTTGGCACCTGCCAATGCTCCCTGGCGCCAGAGTAATGTCAGGTAGTTTTCGAGCATGGCGCGTACCTTTACCCAGGTGTTGGCATCATTAGGCTCAAAAACAAACGGGAAGGTTGCCTTTTTGGCCGATTCCTCAACCATAATAAACAGGCGGCGTACCGATATATATCTCCATTCGTTGCTGTTTCCGTCGAGGGTGCGGGCGCCCCATACCAGTATGCCCTTGCCGTTGAAAGCCCTGATGGCATTCACCGATTTGCCCGAGGCCGGGTCCATATTCATTTCGCCTTGTTCGTCATCGGTTATGAAATCGGTGGTTTCGTACACCGAATTTATCGAAACGTTGGCTGGCGCTTTCCATACACCCCTCGATCCATCAACTCGTGCAAAGATGCCGGCAATGGCGGATGAAGGCGGTAGGGTAGGGCTGAGTTTTTTCAACGCATCGAGCGAGGCATAATATGCTTCGAGGTCAATCTTGGTGGGATCCGCATTCGTTTTCAGGTCGGCCAGTTTCGAGGTTACCGCAGGACCGGCATCCAGCAGGATGTTCACATCAATAGCCGATTCCTGGTAAGCAAAATCGAAGGTTGTTTTCAGGTTGGGATAGTAGGCTGCCCCGTAATTAAGGTTATCGTTGGATGTAAATCCGGGTACGCCCGGAGCACCGCCGCCCCTGAAGTTAACAATGGTAGTATTGGTTGTGCTTTCCTGTTTGTAAACATCCATTAAAGTGAAACGGTCCTGCAAATCGGCACATTGCTTAAGCGCCAGGGTTACCAGCGCATAATAATTGGCTCCGTTGCTGATGCCCTGTCCTTCCGGAAATACGATCAGTGTGGGCTCATCATAAGCAGCTAAAGCGGTAAGCCCTTTTTGCAGCTTGGTATTGTCGATGGTAGCTTCAGCGCTGGTTTTGGCTATCGAAACAATGTAACATGGGCCGCCCCCGTTTTCGAAATACAGCCTGAGCGCATAATACATGATGTGTAACGATGGTTTGGTGCCGGTTTTAAACCCGGCTTGCGCCGATTTCAGAACAGCCTTGCCATTTTCGGTTTTCCGCACCAGGTTTACTTCTATATTGGTCTCATTGTCAGCTTTCCCGAAAAAATCTTCGTACTCTTTCAGTGAAAAGATTTTGGTTGGCTTTTCAGTAAGGTCGGTACCATCGTAGTCGGCTGCCTTTTGTGTATACCCGATAAAAGCAGGTACTGCTGTTGATACCTGTGCAACCGAAGGGGGTAAGGTGGGAATCTCCGTTACGTAAACACCGGGGGTTCTGATTGCTGTTTCATTGATTTGTGACATAATATTTACGTTTTAGATGAATGTTAATTATTGCTTTAAAATCGGGGAGTGATGTTATTCTTTTTGCTTAAACCGGATCAGATACTCTTTGCCGAGTATGGTATTGTCTTCGGTTGCAACTGCGCTTTTCCTGAGCAGGCCGAACTGGTTTGCGAGGTTTTTCTGGAAAGAGATCGAAATCAGTGCAAAGCAGTTTTCACCTGCCTTGTTGGGCACAACATCAGCCTGGTTTACATACTGAACCTGGTCGGTAACATGTTTCCAAAACTGGGTTTTGGTCGTATTTTGCGGGCTGGCAGGGCTGCTTTCGCGGATTGCCTCGAAGGTGAGATTTCCAGTATTGGTTACCAGCATCCCGGGCTTATAGGTTTCGGTGTTTTTGTAGGCTGGTATTTTGGCCGACAGCGAAAGCAGTGTGTCTTTTTTATTACCGCTGTCGTTCCCAAATCGTAAAATGCCCGGGTTCGTATAATATTGCCGGAGGTTCGAACTTTCGAAAAAGCGGGATGCATGAATTGCAATCCTGAAAGTGAGGCTGTGGTTTTCATTAAAACCAACCAGCGGTTTGTTAATTGTATTTACTTTGGGGCTCCCACTGCTTGTATCAATACTGGCAATGGTTTGCACAAAACACAACAGTTTATTGTGATTGGTTTTCAACCGCATGCGGTACCCACTCATCAATTGGGCGGTAGTTTCATCCGGCTCAACACTTATATCGCGCAATATTTCATCCTTATCCCTGTATGCTTCATGCAGAAATTCGATGCTGAACAACCTGGTGTAGTTTGTTGCTATCATTGCTGGAATTTGATTTTGTCGTCAATTACAACCTGTGTAATCAATGGGGCTTCGAGGCTTTCGAGGGCTTCATCAATTACCACCATCCGCATTTTGTAGGCTACCGAAGGAATATATTTGCCGCCCAGCATCGACCAGAGGTGATGCAGCTGTTCGAGGCTCAGGTTAATCAGTTCGAAGGTGAGTTGTTCTATACCTGACGGCAGGTCGGGGAAATTTTCGCGTTCAAAAATGCGTTGCCGCTGGAAAAAACCCATGACCTTTTGTATTTTGGCAATGGAGCCTTCGTAATTGGTGCCCAGCTGGTTTTGGTTAGGCAGGTAGGCGCCAAAAATGATGCTTACATTTACATGAATGGGTGGGTTTTTATAAACCACCGACTGCTCGCGTTTAAAGAAATTTTCCGGGTTCCGGAGCAACACCTCTTCTTCAATATTAATCAGCGACAGCAATACATTCGATTCGTTGACACCCGCATCATTCAGGGTAGCGATATTGCCAAGTATTACCCTGGGCGTTCCGCCTGGTGTGAAAAATGCTGTATTGATTTTCGCAGAGATATATGTCAACGCCTGTGTAATCATAGCATCCTGATTTTTTAGAAATCGTTTAACCGGATTTTCCTTCAATCCGGGGCATTGGCTTTCATTACTATTTTATTGTAGCGTGCTCCCCATTTCCACGTTCATCCCTCCCTCCATCTCTCCCTCTCTCTCTCCCTCTCTCCCTCTCTCCGTCTCGCCCACTCTCCGTCTCGCCCTTCGCCCTTCGCCCTTCGCCCTTCTCCCTCTCCTCAATTCAGCATCCTGTCCTCTTTCCTCATCTCGCGTTTAAGCGATTCAATAATATCATTGTAGCCAATCAGCCGTTTTGAAGCAAACGCAGTGATGGCCGAATGGTGGACCGCATTTAACACCGTGGAACCGGTTACTTCGTACCTGGCAGAAATTTCGTTCACCTCTTCCTTCGACAGGTTATTTTTTTGCGGAAGGTAGATTTGCCACAGCTGCAGCCTTTCTTCTGCATCAGGCACCGGGAAATGTACTATTGCGTTGAATCTGCGCAGGAATGCAGGGTCAATATTGCTCTTGTCGTTCGATGCCAGTATCACCAGCCCGTCGAAATCCTCGATACGCTGCAGCAGGTAAGCTGTTTCCTGGTTGGCATAGCGGTCGTGGGCGCTCGAAATGCTGGTACGTTTGCCAAACAAAGCGTCGGCTTCGTCGAAAAACAATATCCAGTTTTTGTTTTCGGCTTTTTGGAACACCTTTTCAAGGTTTTTTTCGGTTTCGCCAATGTATTTCGAAACCACCTGCGACAAGTCGATGCGGTAAACTTCTTTTTGGAATTGTTTGCCAAGCAACGTAGCCGTAAATGTCTTCCCGGTGCCCGGAGGCCCGTAAAACAGTGCTTTGTAGCCGGCTTTAAACATATGCTGAAGGCTCCACGCTTTCACCATATCATGGTGGTGCGCAAGCCAGTTTTGTATGGTTTCCACTTCGGCCATGGTGGCTTTGTTAATTACCAGGTTATCCCATCCTAAATGCGTAGTAATGGGTTTAGCCGGGAAATCAGCACTCACGGTAGGATGGCTTTGCCCGTTGGCCAGGAATTTTTCGAGTATTTCAGGATTGACGATCAATTTCCCACTCCACATCGGTTCGCCTTCCTGTATGCTCTCTATTTTGAGTATATGATGCGCTGCCAGCGGCTGGTCGGGATTAAATAAATGCATCACCCGCAATCTTTCGTTCAGGTCGGTGCCGGCAAGCAGGAACAGTATCGTTTCGCCGGTAGGGATAAATCCCCTGTGGTTTGTTCCCTTAACACCGCCCAGTTCAGGCAGTTCGGCTCCGTTGGGGTACAAGCCCGATATAACCTTATCGAAATACCCGGGAACCAGGTATGGGAGCATGGCAATAAAGCATATCAGTTCCTCTGCAGCTGTGAGTCTAACGCCCAGGCCCTTGCTGATAAAATCGGTTTTAAGATCAGTAACTGTTTTCAATGGGATTACTTTGTCGGTTTCAGTTGCGTTTTCGCCAAGCTCCCTGAGCCTGCTGCTTACCAGGTGATCGAGTTGTGATAAAAGTGTTTTCCAGCTTTGCTTTGAAATGGAGAGCATACTTTTGGGGAGTGAAGCAAACGGTTATATTTTTCAGGCCGGGATATGAATTATCGGGATTAGTCAGGGCCAGGGATTGACCATGCGCGGACTCAGGTGAAGGGAATAACTGATATTTTGTAGCACGTATTAAAAAGATACCATCTATATAAACCTGCTTATCAGGCCGCTAACCGAATCTATGTGTTAAAAAATACCAGTGATCCTGATCAGTAAGAGTTTAAAATGTAAACTCATGCTGTTTCGAAGCATCACCATGTGCCGGAAAAAAGGCTTTTGTACCCTTGAAAAAGCAAAGGTTTCTGACCGATGTTCCGGGTAAAGAAGTATAGCCTGAAAGGGTATTCTTACAACCAGATTGTACAAGGTACCCTAAGAAATTGCGGGAGGAGTGTGTGTTATGTGTTACTGCAGGTTTTGATAGTCGAATTGTAAGTTTCAAATTTCGGGCTAATCAACCACATCAATTTTATGAACGCAATAAACATCTTTTCGTATTCTGATCTTATCTTCCAAAAGACTTCAACCATGTATTTGCTATAGTAAACAATTGATATTTTTTTTTGTTTCGTCAGGCTTGTTCTCCGGATTTCTGGTATTTGGAATGCTGATAATCGAAAAGCGGATATTTTGAAACACATCCCGATGCAATCAATGCTTAAGTGAATATTTATCAGCACGATATGTAATTTTGCAACGGAGAACAAACAAAATATTGCAGATAAGGCAACTAAAAACTTTACAAATAACCCATCAGGCTGTTGAAATATTTAACGTTTTATTAACCTAACGTTAACACATTCAGCGCTATAGCAAATATATGTCATAGGGCTGAAATGCCAATCCCGTCCTGACCGCGGATGCAGAATGTGCGTAATTGTTATTTGGAAAGGGTGACAAAAAGCTGTCAGAACCGGAGTTTCGCAAATCGCAGCAGTAATTGCTTCTGCCCCACACTTTCGAACATTACCGAAGCCTTTTTATTCGGACCAGCTCCTTCAACACTCAGTACTTTTCCTTTTCCAAACGTGGCATGTTCTACAATTATCCCGGGAACAATCTTTTCATAATCATCATTGCCGGCAGCAGCGGCCGGTCCGGCCGGCGCATCTTTCTGGTAACTGCCTACTTTTTTGAAATTACCGGCTGGCGGTGATGTTGGCTTTGGTGCAGGGTTTGCCGACTGCTGCACTTGTTTGGGAGGGTAGGAGGGTTTCGGTGATTTGGGCTTAACGTCTTCGCTCAGCCTGTTCCATTTGGCACGGGCAGGGCGTTCCACATAGCGCTCGTCAATTTCGTCGATAAACCGGCTGGGTTCCGACAAAGTAAGCTGCCCCCATTTGTAACGGCTTTCGGCATACGAAATGGTTGCCTTTTTTTCGGCACGGGTTACTGCAACGTAAAACAGGCGGCGTTCTTCCTCCAGGTCGGCCCGTGAGTTGATCGACATAAAAGAGGGAAAGAGATTCTCCTCAAGGCCGGCTATAAACACATACGGAAACTCAAGCCCTTTGGCCTGGTGAATGGTCATGAGCGAAACGCGGTCAGTATCTGTTTTATCATCGGTATCCTGGTCGGTAAGCAACGATACTTCCTGCATAAACTGGTCGAGGTGGCGCACTTCGCCGGTTTCTTCGCCGGCTGCGGGTTCGCGCTCAACAAATTCCTGCACGGCATTCAGCAAAGCTTCAATATTTTCCATCCTGGCCTGGCCTTCAATGGTTTTGTCTTCGTCAATATCCTTAATCACTCCCGATGCTTTGGCAATATATTCAGCCAGGTCGAAAGCGCTGCGCGTATTGAGCTGGGCGCCAAACGACAATATCATGGTAATAAAATTATTGATGGCTGTTGCGGTTTTCCCCGTGAGCCCCAGCTGGAAATGCGCATGGTTCACGATGATTTCCCAGACAGGAAGGTTGGCTTGCCCGGCCAGCAGCGTAATTTTCTGCATGGTGGTTTCGCCTATGCCACGATGCGGATAATTGATAACCCTTCGGAGTGCTTCCTCGTCGAGCGGGTTTACCGCCAGGCGGAAATATGCCAGCAAATCTTTGATTTCCTTACGGCTGTAAAACGACAAGCCTCCATAAATGCGGTATGGGATATTCAATCGCCGTAAGGCTTCTTCAAGGGAGCGCGATTGCGCATTTGTGCGGTAAAGAATAGCAAATGCATCGTTACGCAACTGCTCATTCATCTTTATCTCAAAAATGCTGTTTGCTACCATCACGCCTTCTTCGGTATCGCTGGTAGCCTTTATTATTTTTATGGGCTGCCCGGCTTCGTTGTCGGTCCATACTTCCTTCTGGATCTGGTCCTTATTGTTGGCAATAATGCTGTTGGCTGCCTGCACGATACAGTTGGTGGATCGGTAGTTCTGCTCCAGTTTAAAAAGTTTGTATTCCGGGTAATCGACCCTGAAGTTGAGGATGTTCTGAATATTGGCACCCCGGAAGGCGTAAATGCTCTGAGCATCGTCGCCCACCACGCAAATATTCAGGAAACGCGATGCCAGCTTCTTAACGATGATATACTGAGAGAAGTTGGTGTCCTGGTACTCATCAACCAGGATGTACCTGAATTTATCCTGATATTTATACAGTATTTCGTAATGATCGCGCAGCAGCACATTGGTATTGAAAAGCAGGTCGTCGAAATCCATGGCCCCCGATTTGAACAGCCTGTTCTGATAGCGGGTATAAATCTGGCCGATGTAAGGTTTCTTTGCCTGCCGGTCCTGCTCCATGATCTCCGCGTTGTTGTTGTAATCCTCGGCATTAATCAGGTTCGATTTCGCGGCTGAAATCCTCGAAAGTACGTTGTTGGCGGCATACTCTTTTACATCCAGCTGCAATTCTTTCACAATATTCCGGATCAGGCTCTTGCTGTCGTCGCTGTCGTAAATGGTGAAGTTGGCCGGGTAGCCGAGCAGGTGGCCGTCGCTTCTGAGTATCCGGGCAAAAACAGAGTGAAAAGTACCCATCCAAACGTTTTTTGCTTCGGTACCAACTATTTTTACGATCCTCTCCTTCATTTCGCGGGCTGCCTTGTTGGTAAAGGTGAGGCAAAGGATATTGAAAGGATCTACACCTTTATTTATAAGGTGTGCTACCCGGTATGTTAACACCCGGGTTTTACCTGAACCTGCCCCGGCAATAACCATCACGGGGCCTTCGGTGCAGTCGACAGCTTTACGCTGTGTCTCGTTTAATTCGTCAAGTATGTTGTGGCTCAATGTTTCTGTCCTGTTTTTAAGAATTGCAAATTTATAGCATAAGCCTATGCCGCCGGAAGTTTTTTATTAACATTCGGACTACAAAGCGTCAGATGCCTGTAGCATAATGCTTCAGTTTAAAAATACTTTGGGGTGCAAGTTTTAAATATTTAGGGCCTGGTGACTCTGGGATGCGTTTATATTAAAGCAATGAGAACAATCCATTCTGAGAAACTAAAATTATGATAATGTAGCTGAAATTCCTTTCTGGAAGAACAGACAGGGAATTTAGAATTCAGTATCCAGTAGTCAGAATGACAAAAAAATGTGATTTTGGAGTATAAAACTATTCTGAATTCTGGCTCCTGACTTCTGGATTCTCAAATTAGTAGAATTTTTAGTCCTTCATAAATTAGTCCTTTTCTACGTAGTTTGCACGAAGATCAATTCTATCACTTTCTCAATATAACCGTCAGGAATTTCATGCTCCAACGCATTATCCGGCTCAATTATAACCGGCTGCACTGCTGGTGACTGTATTTTTTCAACAGGCATTTCAATTTGTTGGGGCTTAGCTATAACTGGCGAAACAAGTTCCGGGAGCTTCACCGGTTCCTGATTTACATGGAGGAGTTTGAGACTTGTTTCCTGTGCTTCAGGCTGTACTTTCCTGCTTCTCCTGCGTTTCCGTTCGTGCGGCTGCCTTATGAGATGGTATTCGCGATAGAAGTCAGGATACGAATCCTGCTGAAAGTTAACGGCATTATCCATTTCATCGCGCAGAAACAGGTTGGTGGACGCAATGAGCTCCGCCAGTTCTTTCCTTAGTGCTTTGCGCCGGAGTAGCTGTTCGGCAAGAGCAGTAAGTTTAGCTCCGAAATCTTCTGCCTGTGTGCGGAATGCCGGCAGTTGCCTGCTATGAAAATCCGGACCGCCGAGATTTGTGTCGAGGGTTTGCAATACTTCAGCTACATGGATTGCATTAAGGTATAACCTGTATGCCGAAACTTTATGCAGCTGCTCCTGGTAGGTTTTCAGCATCCTATACTTGGTTTCATCCTGCTTATGATAGGCGGCAAGTTTTCCAAGACCTGTAAATCTATACATTGATTTGTTCATCTCTTGCTCAGCCTGCTTTTTTGCTGAATAAAAACAGGATACCGGACGGCTGATATCAGTTATTATCTCTGACATACGCTTTTCGCGCGATTCAAGTTCGGCAACCAGATGTTGCAATTGCGCTTTGCCTCCGGCAAATTCAGGATGCCGACTAAAGGTATTGATCAGGGATTTGTAATGGTTTTGTTTTGCTAGGATTCGTTTCATGGTTTGAAGATTTTGAAAGGTTTGAAGAGTTTAATGATGCGCGTTCAAGGGTTTCAGTTGTTTCAGCCTTCGCGTTTCAATGCTGCGCGTTTCATGCTGTGCGTTTCAATGCTTCGCGTTTCATGCTACGCGTTTCAATGCTTCACGTTTCAATGCTTCGCGTTTCAGGCTTCGCGTTTCAATGCTTCGCGTTTCATGCTACGCGTTTCAATGCTTCACGTTTCAATGCTTCGCGTTTCAGGCTTCGCGTTTCAATGCGTCACGTTTCAAGTTGTTTCAATTTATTTCGGACGTTCAAAGCTGCACGTTCAATGCTCAATTCTTCGCGTTTAAGGATCAAGATTGCCGGTTCAGGTATTCTATTCATTTTTCGTTATTCACTATTCGTTATTCACTATTCGTTATTCACTATTCATTATTCATTATCTACAAATGCACGCTGACCAGGCTCAAATGAGCACAAACAAATGAAATGCTTGCTGATGCCAGTTTTTTAATGTACGTCAGGTTGAAATCTGTGTTCATCTTTGTTTTCAGCGTTATTGGCGTTCCATTTGTTTTACCCGCCTTACAGAAGTGAACGTGTGGCGGGATAACGAACATGTAAATTATTATGAAGTAACCCTGTGTCGTGTTATCTGAAGTACTGAAACTTTTGCCGGGCTTACTGAACATAAAAAAGTAAACATGTGTCGCGTTATAGGACGCACTGAAACTTTTGGCGGACTTACCAGATACAAAAAAGTAAACGTGTGATGTATTATCTGACATACTGAAACCTTTGCCGGAAATACTGAACTCGAAAAAGTAACCGTGTGTCGTATTATCTGAAGTACTGAAACTTTTGCGGGACTTACTGAACACAAAAAAGCAAACGTATGCCGGGTTATGTATAGTGCTGAACTTGCTTGCAGCTAACCGGATTGCGATAAGGGAAATGTTTGTTTTATTTAACAGCGCGTTAAACCTTTCACCAACACTACTGTAATTGCTTAATAAACCTGATGATCTCTTTGCAGGAATACCTGAGCACGAATTTGCCATATATGTTGACGGGTTTTTCATTTCGTTTTAGTTAATAATCCTGCCAGCTGGTCAATTTTTGTTTTGTTATTTTTAAACTGTTACTGTGTATCTGTAACAAATCATTCAGGAGGACAAAACTGCATGCCCTTCTATAATAATAAGACTGCAATTCATGACAAAACCCTATTTGTGCATGTATTTATATATTATTTGTTGTATGGGGGACAAGAAGTTGCGCGATAAAACCTGCTTCTCTCAATACGATGGATCTTATGCAGCAAAAAATCGGTGTTTGCTTGTATCTATCTATGCCAGAGCGTGACAAAGCCTGGATACTGCACTAAAAAATGATAAACTACAGCACATTTATTCTCCATTTTAAGGATTAAGAGACTGTTCAAATTTGTTAAATAAATCCTATTAGTTGAATATAAGTCGGAATACGCCTGCCTGACTGCATAAGCAGGCAGGGAAGTATCCTGAATTGAAGTTCAGGTTTAAGTTGATATTTTAGCAATCGCCCCTCGCCGGTTCTCCCCTTCGCCCCCTCTGAAAGTTTAAAACCACAAACATAGGGCTAAATGAACCAGCGTTATTAACATTTTGCCGACTTGTTAACAATTTGCGTGTTTTGAGTATTTCTTCATATTACCTTTTTGTAAAACCCGGATAAAGCAATAACCGTATTACTTGTTTTTCTATTTTTGCTATTAGTTTTGTATGAAAGCGTAAACATTATTTGTACGGTTATCTTTTTTCTGAACTTTTATTAACTGTACCTAACATTTGAATGCCTTTACAGCAATTACTGCTTTATTGGCTTCTTATAACCTGAAACCTGATATTGAAATTATAAATACAACATCGTTATGTATCTGATAATCACCCCCCCCCTGTATCAAAGGCTGGCAGACTACTGATTTTTTATGTAAGAGTTTACTTTACAGGTTATACCTGACCAGGAAAGTTTGAGGTTGACATGCAGCCAGTTATAGATAGCTTACACTCTACTGGCAAAAAACAAATATAACCGTATAATATTTAGAAAACTTAGATTATGGATTTTGACTTTAGCAAACAGAAAGAAAAGAAATTACCTATAAAAGAAAAAACGAAGACGAGTTTACTTCGCTATGATGAAATTCTGTATCTTGAATGCACTGGTAATTTAGTATTTGTGTTCCATACCCAGAATGCGGCTCCTTATTCCTACACAAATTCGCTTGTTAGCATTGAGGCTGAACTGGCTCAGTTTGGGTTTTTACGCATTTCTCATAACAGGCTGGTTAATATGTACCACGCGCAGAATTTGAATTCGAAAAAACATGAAATAAAGATAGGCAGCGACCATATTTTATCGGTTTCGCGCCGTAAATGGCAAAAAATTAAAGATTTTTTCAGTTTATAAACTACCACTTAAATGTTAATATTGACCACTTATAGGCAAAAACTGACCACTCATAAATTAAGTTGAACATGGTGTTTCAAATAATAAATTTCATTATACATTTGGCGCAATTATTTTAATCGCCCTTTCACAAAAGTTTGGAAATGGCAGACAGTTCAATAAATTATGGCAAAAACCATCAAAACAATTGTAAGATATGAAAAAAAATGATAATCTGAAAAAGTTAAAGAGCGCCAGCCTCACACCGAAAGAATTATTTTTGTTAATTGGAGGTGATAAGGAACCCATAACTAATGGTAATGCCATTTTAGGATGCATGTGTAGTATTTATTGTACTGCTAACTTGAATTACCAAAACCATAATGAAGTTGAAGGATGCGTTTGCCATTGCCCTTAGTAAAGTTAACTTCTCGACAAAATGGACGTAGAAGATTTATCTACCTGATTTTCTATTGAAAATTGAAAGTAAATTAAATTATAAATTCATTCAATTTGTTAAGTATGAAATTTTTCACAGAACGTAGTTTTCTTATTATATTCCTGTTATTAGCTCTTACTTGTAGCGTTGAAGCAAGCCATTCTGCTAATAACAATGATTCTATAAATTTGCCTAAAAAGGTCTCTCTTAATGATAAAATTATAGGACTTAGCAAGGTTTGGTCAGAGATAAAATACAACTTTATTAATATTGATCAGATTGATTTTGATATTGATAGTTTATATTTTAAAACAATTCCCAAAATCATTAATACATCAAATGATATTGAATACTATGATGAATTGCAAAGGTTTATGGCAGCATTTAATGATGGACACACTGAATTGATTACACGATCCTATAATTGGAATGATTATTTTGATTATATTCCAGGTGGTATTGTTGAGATTAATCATAAAATGTATTTTTCTTCTTATCGAAAAAATAGCACTATGGATTCTACTTTACTGGGTGCTGAAATAATTAAAATTGAGGATACACCTGTTAAAGAATATCTAAATCAGTTCATTTTTCCTTCTATTTCTTCTTCAACTGAAAATTATAGATGGACTGAAGCTTCTGTAAAATTACAGCAAGGTTTGAAAGGGAGTTTTTTAAATGGGGTCGCTCGTAAACTTGATGGGAAATTAGTACAATTTTCAATTCCACGTAATGGTGAATCAACCCGCACACCACAAGAGGAATATATTGGGCCAAAAAGAAAAAAGGAATATGAAGGCGATATAAATTTAATTTGGAATAAAAAAATTGCTGTTTTGACTATCAACTCATTTTATCCTGATCAAATTATTGGTAAAATTGACTCACTTGCAACAATTGTTAATAGTAAGGCTGATGGATTGATAATTGATCTCAGAAATAATCGCGGGGGGAGTTCTGTTGTTGCCAAACATTTACAAAAGTATATTTTAGGGAAAGATACTCTATTGACGTTTGGCGCTCAAAAAAGAATAAATGATGGGTATTTCAGATCTCAAGGGAATTATCGTGAAGAATATAAAGCCTTCTTTCAAGGTAAAGCTATCGAAACAATTCAACCACAAAAGTTTCAAGTAGAATCTACACTACACCCATTTAATTGCAAAATAATAATATTAATAGGCAAATATAGCTTTTCTGCATGTGAAGATTTTCTTGTTAATATTTATGAGGCTCCCAATAGACCACTGCTAATTGGTGAACAAACAGGGGGATCTACTGGAGCACCTTTAATGATTCCATTACCAAATAATGCTATGGCAAGGGTCTGTACAGTCAGAATTCTTTATCCTTATAGTAAGAAGCCATTTATTAATAAAGGGGTACAACCTGATATTGAAATACATCAAGATATCAATAATTATTTAAAAAACAACGATGTGGTTATGGAAAGGGCTATTAACGAGTTATTTAGGAATTCCATCCATTGATTTCTCAACACATTTCTGAGTTAAAAACTAACATTAAACATATATTAGTCTAATCCACCTAATTCAATCAAGGATTTAATAAAGTAACAAAAAGTTATTGTTAGATTTTTTTAGCTCAATAAATTAATTTTCACAAACAAGAAAAAGTTGATTTATTTAACAGAGGCTAAACTTGGTTAATTCTCTCAATACTTACAAGAAGTAAATTTTTGAGATTGTTTATCATTTTTTTTTGTTCTCTTTTCACTTTAAATTACTCCTTAAAATAAAAAGTATAATGTTTTTGTCACAGTAAAATGAATAAATTAATCTATATTTTTTCTCCATTAGGGATTCCTCCTTAATTTGCTAAATTGATTTCCTAAATTGGATAACAAATATCATTTAATAAAAAAGCAACACCATGAAAAACAATAAATTAAAAAAATCATTTTTAACTAAAGCCGAATTAATGCTGTTAAAAGGAGGCGAAGTAGATCCAATAATAAATGAAAATACAATGCCAGGCTGTATATGTACTTATTTAAACAGACCTCATTTGACAAATTCAAATCAAGTAGGTGGTTGTCAATGTAATTGTATATTATAAGCGGTATGGAAACACACAAATCCCCTATTAATCTTAACTCGTCAATTGATCTGAGTTGGGATGAGATGAAACTGTTGAAAGGCGGCTTAGTTGATCCTATTGATAACAAAAATGGTTCACCTGGATGTGTTTGTACTTTTTATAATAAACCTTCTGTAACTACGAACTCGAATGAAGTTACTGGGTGTCGCTGTGATTGTATTAATTAATGATTTGATTGCATTATGATAAATATCCGTAATCATTAGATTACGGGATACTGTCCCAAAAAGTGTGTAAAGTGAGATTTTTCTAAATTTAAGTGTACGAA
>CALCJE010000283.1 GCA_937965665.1 uncultured Bacteroidales bacterium | reverse complement strand
TAGCCTGGCCACGAATGAAAATATCGGCTTCGTCGCGCCCGATTTCGCCCGACGACTGCACTACCTCAACCCCGGAGAGTTTCCCTGCTATGGATTGGGTAATATTTGAGACCGGGATGGAAACAATAGTTTTATTGCTGATGGTTGATATTGATCCGACAACCGATTCTTTTTTCTGGGTACCATACCCGATGATAACGGTTTCGCTTAACGAAGTCGCATCTAAATTCAATCCCACGTTCACTACCGTGCGGCCATCGAGGGCAGTTTCGAAACGCTGATAGCCAATATAGGAGAACACCAGGGTGCATTTGGGATCGCTGATTTCAAGACGATAACTTCCATCAACGCCTGTTACTGTTCCTGTGGTAGTTCCTTTAACCAGTACGGTAGCGCCAATAAGGGTTTCGCCGGTTTGAGAATCCTTGATTACACCCGTAACCAAATGTTTCTGCTGCCCAAAACCTTGCATGGTAAACAGTACTATCGAAAGTAATATTAATACTTGTCTGAAAACTCTTTTTCTCATGATGGGACAATGTATGTGAGAATATGTCTTTTATATTTGTGTAACCAGGGTCAGGATTTCAGCATTCTGATTCGAGGGCGCTGAAACATAACCATTTATGATCAGTCGTAACTTTTGGCGCCCCTTAACCTTTAAGAAATTTCTTTACAGGCTTTTGAATACCGGGCTGCCAGGTGACTGACCGTGAGATTCTTATTCCTGTTTAACAAACCTGTAGGTATAGGTTTTTAAGGTTTTATTATAGCGATCCAGTTGAAGCAATTCCTCCGGGGTTTTGCCGGTGAGTACATCCTGTTCAACAGGAGTAAACATGACCGTTTTTTTCCTTTCGCCAATGTATGTTTTAACCCTGATCTCCATCTCGGTGCCTGTAAGCTTGAGAATGGTAAATCGAACAGGGAATGATTCGTACTTATTACTGCCGTTCCAGTGATCGAGCGAAATGTCGAGCATGGTGTTGCCGGTTATAATCCAGGTTCCGTAACGCTGTTGGCCATCGCAGGAACTATACATACGATAAATGCCGTTTTGCTCAATGAGCAGCCTGGTGCTCTGCTCGCAAGCTGACATCGTAACCGGGTTGCCATCCTCCGTGATGGATTCCTGGGTCCAGAAACCGGGTAATAAGGATATATTATCTGTTTCTTTTTTGCATGATGAAAACATGAGCAAAAAGATCAGTAAGCTGGGAATTAATTTGTTCATAACTCTGAGGGATATTATTCCTATATGATTAAATCAGGGGTACTTACTTAGTTTATTTTTGAGTATCCAAGTATTGTAACCTGCAGGCTCCCCTGAGGAGAGATATCATTTCGCCTGATTTTCAAGGTGGTATTATCAAGCTGCTCGATGTAGAAGGCTACCGGCAGGTAATCGGAAATATCCAGCATACCATCTTTATAATTCCAGCCTGAATTGGTGGTTTTATTGGCACAGGCATCGAACAAATAACTGATGTTATCTGCCTGAAAAGTGATGGTGCTGAGTTTTTCGCAATCGGTGAGCGTAACTGTGCTGTTATCTACCATTTTGTCTACCAGTATCCACTTACCGATTAAAGCTGATTCTGTATTATCATCTTCTTTCTTGCAGGAATATACCACCAAGGCAAGAAGACAGAAAGTGAGTATTCTTAAAGCAACCGTTTTCATTCGATAAGAAGTATTAATCATGTAAAGACAATTTCGGAACTGTCAATTTGCTCATTTTTCAGCACATAAAACAACTTCCTTACTAAAACATAAGGTACTGTTTCATACGAAATCTGAAGGCAAAGAATAAGGATGCCACCTACGATTTAAAGCACCATCAACCAAACCAAAATTGCCTGTAAATCTTTGTTTGGTGACATCCTTATCCGTGGGAATTTATTTTACTATTAATTTGGCAGTAGAAATTTTTCCGCCTTTGGTTTCAACTTTCAGAATATACATTCCTGAATTAGGAACTGTAATAGTATTCAGTTGAGCGCCGTTAGCCAGGTTTTGTGTAGCAACACTTTTACCAATCATATCGTATACACTAACGCGGGCTGCATCAGGCATTGAGAAATTGATGGTTCTTCCGGTTGTATAGGCTTTCAGTTCAGTTTTGCTGTTCGAAGGTTTAAGACTGGTAATTACTTCGCGCTGATCAGGATTTCCGTCGAGGGTAACTTCGTCCATGTAGAAATGTCCTGCAGGTGTTCCGTTAATCCAGTTGCCGCCTTCATCTTTGCGTACATCGTAACGTACTGCAAATGATTTAATAGCGGTATAGCTGCTCAGATCCCATACCAGGTCGAACCAATCTCCACCAATTTCATCTTTCGGGTAGTTGAACATCTCGCTGCGATCACCATCTCCATTATCGATAACCTGTAACTGGATATCACATGCAATGTCTGCACGAACCAATACATGAAGGTATTGTTTTACGCCATATTCAATCATATGAATACCGGGGAAATTAACTTTCATTCCCTGCCACCACGATGCATCAGCACTTTTGAAAAAATCGAGTATCCTGCCGCCTGCATTTACAGCGCTGGTTGTAAATGGGTTATCAATAATACTGTAGGTATTTGATCCATTCTGTGTATCGAATGTGAGGGCATCAATCTGAGCCTGGTTCTGGCAGTTAAGCAGGTCTGTACCGGGAAGAATAGTTACACCACGGGCAAGAGCACTGTTATTGAGTACAATATCATCAAAATAATAATCAGTTGGATCTTCAGCTCCACCACCCCAGTTTCTGTCCATCAGGACACAAATTTTGCTTAATGGCTCAGCATTGTCCAGAAACCATTTGAGATCGATCACCACGTCTTCCCACTGACCTGCTTTTGAAAGATTGCCATCAAACCTCTTTTTACCCTTATCTGCATCTTCCCAGGGGGTATCTACATTAATGTTAACGCTATATCCCTGGTTCAGGTTCTGCCTGTAGTGGTAAAAGTGTAAATACCTGTTGTTTTCGGTTATTGAAACAGGTGATGCCAACGAGAACTGTAAAAAGTCAGGCCACCACGATTTTCCTGATAAGGATTTTAAAATTAAAGCTTTGTCTGATTTGTTGATACCTGCTTTTTCAGGGTTATCAACTATGGATGATAAAACAGGTGCTTCAGCAGACCCGAAATTCACGTACTTACCTGCAATGGCAGCGTCAGTTTTTGCCCACCCAAGAATATCATAATAAGTGATGGCTTCGGGTGTGGTTTCACCTGTCCAGAGGACATCCTGTGCAAAAGTTGAAAAACTCATGCCAAATGCGAGCAAAAGAATTGCTACACTTTTTGTAATCGTAGAGATTTTTTTCATGATGAATTGGTTTTAATTAATATTGGATTTATTTGAATTGGTAATCGAGGTATTCAGTGTTATTAATGTTTTACAAATTTCCGGTTAGCTGTAAGCCCGCCATCCATAATTGCTTTAACAATGTACAGGCCCGGCGTTAAGTTGAGTGCGAAAGAAAATTCGGAGTTCCCGGAACAATACTTATGGCCAACCGTTTCACCCAGCATATTAATGACATAAATCTCCGAAAGCCTGTTGCTACCGTCCGACTTAACATGCAGCTGGTTAATACTATAGGAAACATTCATACTGCCTTGTGTTCTCATACCAG
Organism: uncultured Bacteroidales bacterium; assembly: GCA_937965665.1. GTDB lineage: Bacteria > Bacteroidota > Bacteroidia > Bacteroidales > UBA4417 > UBA4417. Next base: position 10,340 of record CALCJE010000283.1, on the reverse strand, counting down.
GCACCGATGTAGTAAATGGAATGATTTCCCATACAGCGTTGTCGGTAGTATCCCAGGCCATTTGAACAACCGGATTGCCAGGATTGAAAATGCTACCCGGAACATTCCAGCATTTCATGCTTTTGCGGATAATGACTTTATAAAAACCACCATCCAGCGGAACAAAATGAAAGCGTTGGTTTTCGCCTCCCCAATCAGCATACTGCATAATTTTTGCGCCATCGAGGCTCGAAACTCCTTCGACATCGAGTACATATTTTTTTTCGGGCGCTACGTGCGACGGTTTTATGATGTATCCTCCGTTGATTTTATCGATGCTCAGATCAAATGTAGAGTTACTCTGCGGCGAATCGCCTGTGAGAACCAGCAAAGCCCCTGAACTGGTTGAAGCGCCATTGATGCCAGCGTATGAACCTGAGGCTTTGTTTTTAAAGTAATACTTCCCCTCTCCTACAGATGAGGTTGATACCTGAATCGGGATCACAAAGGTGGTTACCGAATATTTAGGCGCAGTATAATCAAGTACTTCACCGGTAAGTGTTACATTTATTTTAGCAAGCCGCTCGGTAAAGGAGTCATTTACTTTGCCTGTACGGTAGCGCTGTATAGCAGGACCCGCTGTTTGAAACGCCTCCAGGCTATAACTGTGGCTTACTGTTGCAGCGGTTTCGTTACAAATAACCAGCACGAGTTCAGTTTTATCCGGGTTAATGGCAGCCAGGGTATTCGGGTCTTTGCAATCGATGATGGTATAGCCGGGTTTTATAAAGCGCGAAAACTGGGAACGTATATAATAGCTGTCAGCCTTCGAAACCGGGTGAGAGATATCGGAGTAATTACCCACAATCAATGCCCAGACCGGGCTCTGGTCACCTGCTATCTGCCAGTCAATCCAGGCTTCGGGTTTCATTTCCTTCATATCCTTCACGATTCGGGCCGCCATCTGCAGGATTAATTCTTCGTTGGTGCCGCCCATATTTAAAGGGCCTGACTCCGACTGCCAGAGCCTGAAATTGTTTGCCAGGGCAAATGTTGCCAGGTTTTTCCTCGAATTATCGCTGCCAAAGTAGCTGTGGGCATTTAATTTCACAAGTTTTGGCAGGATATCGCCGGCTGTTTTGTATGCCGTTATTCCGTTATAGCACTCATCGAGTGTATTGGGATCCATACTTGTTATGCCGCAATATCCGAGCATATCTTTAGCCTGCAGTTTATTGTATAGTTCACGGATCATTTTTTCCTGGTCAGCCTGCCCGAAATAACAGCCTTCCTGACCGCCCATGGCTTTCCACCAGTTTGAGAAAGGTTCGTTAAAGGGTTCGAGGGTTTGAAATGTGATCCCTAAGGTATCATGGTAATATTTGGTTACATCCGTCAGATAATCAGCAAAATCATCGAACATATCCGACTTCAGGTTAGCAACATTTCCCTCCACACTGCCTGCGGAACACCCGCTCCTGGTCATCCAGTAAGGAGGTGAATTCGAAAATGCTTCGAAAATAATATCATTTACGCCGGTGTATTTGATACGGGATTTGATAAGTTGCTGCGCGATCTTACGCTGGTTGGCATCCTGGTTCCAATCGTAAGGGCTAATGGCCGATGCCTTATAACCCGGCATATTCCCACCGTCACCACGCATATGATTGTGGTCGGGTGCATCACCACCTCCAATATTGAACCTGAATATATTCATATTAAGGCCCTTGGGATCGGTAACCCAATCGCATATTTTCAGTACATCAATATCACTGTATCCTCCCATGATATTTGCCCACCAACACAAGGAACCACCCCATCCGTCAACAGTCTGGTATTTTATAGCTGGATCAACCAATACAGATTGCCCGATTACCGGTTGTAAACTACCAGTCATCAGAAGTGCTAATAGTATTTTGTAGATTTTTCTCATTATTTGTTTTTAGCGCTCAATGCAATCAATAAGTTTCGGTTGCAAATCTACATTCACCGGCAAATTTCAGCTATAATTAATTATTCATTTTTTAGGTTAATTCAACCAGATTTTAAAGTACCAATTATTTTACTCATTCAAACATAGCCTTTTACAAATTCAGCAACAGAAAGAGAGGGCTGAATTTAACAACTGAACCAGTAGTAATTCCAAGATTAATACATGTTTTCATATGATAATATTTATCACTATGAAGACACGAAGAATTAATATCTTTGGAGCGTTTAACTTCTCACCTTGAAACAAGAACGAGAATGCTGAAAAAAATGTTCCGACGTTTAAGATCAATTATCCAGAACCTTTGCTTAGCACTGGTTATTTCTGCAGCAGGTAGCATTTATGCTCAGAATACCAGAGGCGTTACCCCTACTTTTCAGCGGTTCAACATCAATTCAGGTTTCTCTTCGGATAATCTGAGAGCATTATTACAGGATCGTGAGGGATACCTCTGGGTTGCCACCGATAATGGCATAAACCGTTACGATGGTTATAAAACAAGCATTTATAAACCAGAGTTTTCGAAGGACAAGACTTTTAATTCGGTTGACTTTAACTCAATTGCCGAGGACAAAAAAGGTAACTTGTGGTTTGGAACGGATCATTCGGGTATAAATATACTAAATAAATCAACACAATCGGTAACTATTTTCGACCAGGCAACACCTGGTGGCATGGCTATTCTCAGCAATACGATTAACAGCCTGTTATGCGATTCGAAAGGTCGTATCTGGATTTCTTCATCAGGTGGATTGAATGTTTACTACCCCGACAAAGGGAAAATGGTGACGTTTACGGATAACCGCCGGCCGGGTAAAACGAATCCCACCGGGTTGATTTCGTATGTTTACGAAGACTGGAATGGAAGGATATTGGTTGGGAGCTGGGGCCAGGGACTTTTTGTGTACGATGATAAAAAAGATGATTTTACGCATCTGATGATTCCCCTGAAACCGGGATTGAACAATTATATTCACCGTATTGTAAAAATTCTGGAGGACCGGCAAGGCAATTACTGGCTTGGCACCTGGGAAGGCGGCCTGTTTAAAGTAAACCTGAATAATTATAAATCAGTTAGTATTTTACAGCATTATTCGAAAAATTCGGGTGCTCCCTTCACACTCTCAAGTGACATTATTTATTGCCTGCTCGAAGATAAAGCAGGAGCAATATGGGTCGGTACTCCTTATGGGTTAAATATTATCAGGAACCATAATACGGCAAAGCCGGCGGTTCAGCTTATTCAAAGCGGAAGCAGTCCTTCCAATATTTCGCAAAACGATATTTTCTATATTCTGCAGGACCGCTCGGGCATTATGTGGCTGGCTACCGGCGGTGGCGGGCTCAACAAATTCGATCCCGGCCTGCGAAGTATCGATGCCTATAAAATCCCTGAAATTATCAGCGCAGGCGAAACGCAATCGATCAGGTCATTTTTCATGGATGCTGACGGATCACTGCTCATCGGTGTGCAAGGCCTGGGTTTGGGAAAATACATACTGTCCGAACACAAATTCATCCCCTGTACCTACCTCCCAAAATTCAGTAAAATAGCTGAAAACCTGATAGATATAAATGCTGCTACATGCTTTTACCTCGACAAGGAAAAAAATCTCTGGATCGGTACAAGGTATAAAGGAGTATATAGGATTTCAGGGAAAACCGGAGCCACACAAAATTTCCTGAGTAACGACCCCGTTAGTGGCGTGCAAAACAGGATGATCAACTCCATTTACGAAGATAAATTTCACCAGCTGTGGGTAGGAACCAACACCGGTCTTTTTGAATTTATCCCGGCAAACGGCGATACTTATAAAATCAATACCTATATGCCTGTCAGGGGAAACCCCGATGCACTCTCGGGCGAATATATCAGCGCTGTTTTCGAGGATTCTGAATCGAACTTGTGGATTGGCACACTTGGTGGCGCTTTGAATGTGGCAAAAAACACCAACGCAAAACAATATCCCCTGAAATTTAAACATTATGGCCCCGACAGGGATAATCCCGGATCTATTAAAAGTAATATAGTTTACTCGATACTTGAGGACAAATACAAACGCTTATGGATTGGAACCGGAACTGCGGGGCTGGCATTGTTCAACCGTAAGGACCAGACTTTTACGCATTTCGGGAAAAACGAAGGCATAGGCGGTGATGCTATTTTCGATATTATTGAAGATGCCAATAATTTATGGCTCACCACCAGCAATGGGCTGGTGCGGTTTCGCTCGGCTAATGACCGGGAGTACCAGGCCGAACTTTTTACAACCGAAGACGGATTGAACGGAAACGTGTTTATTGACGGCGCTTCGTTTAAATCGCCTGACGGAAGGATATTTGTTGGCGGATATTATGGCTTTAATGTTATTGAGCCAAGTGAATTAACCAGCAATACCTACATTCCGCCTATAGTTATTACAGGCATCTGGATTGGCAACGAAAAAGTCAACGTTTACGAAGCCATGGCTAAAGGGCTCGACCTGAGTTATGACCAGGATAATATTAACATCGAATTTGCAGCGCTTTCGTACTCCCAGCCCGGTAAAAACAAATATGCCTATATGCTCGACGGGCTCGATGCCGGATGGAAAAGAACAAATTCCGAAGGCCGGATGCTGAACTATTCGCATATTCCGCCTGGCTCTTATACCTTAAGATTAAAAGCTTCGAACAACAGCGATGTATGGAATGAAACCCCGCTCACTCTTGCAATCCACGTACGGCCACACCCGGCCAAATCGTGGTGGGCTATCTTAATTTATATCATCATTGTAATTTCGATACTTATAGCCATCTATTACTTCCTGATAAACAATATCAAGATTAAACAGGCCTACGAAATTGAGAAGCTCGAAAGGATAAAAGAGGAGAATATTAACCAGTTTAAATTCAGGTTTTTCACCAACATTTCGCACGAGTTGCTTACTCCCCTGTCGGTACTTTCTTTCTCAGTCGAAGACCTGATTTCGAAAAAGGTGCTCGACAGTGAACGACTGCAGATCATGGAACGAAATGTGAGCCGGGTTATGCACCTGATTTCGCAACTCCTCGATTTCCGTAAAGTGGAAAGTGGAAGTATGAGCCCTGTTGTTTCGCCAGGCAGAATAGATACTTTTATTGAACAAATCTGCATCTGCCTTAAACCACTGGCCGACAAAAAGCATATTTCGGTAATCGTAAACGGTAAGGACGGCGAAACCATATATTTCGACCCTGATAAAATGGATAAGGTGGTTTGTAACCTTTTATCGAATGCCTTAAGGTATACGCCCGAAAACGGGAAAATTATTATAAACTACCGGTTGTACGACAACAATAATACTAACTGGCTCAGGCTCGAGGTAATTGACTCGGGGAAAGGTATTGAACCCGAAAACCTTGACCAGGTATTTGAGCGTTTTTACCAGGTGAAATCAGTAACCGGGAAGACCTTTGGCGCCGGTATCGGGCTGGCATTGTCAAAAAGCCTTGTTGAAAATCACAAAGGCTTTATGACCGTTGAGAATGAAGAAAACCTGGGCGCTAAATTTTCCGTCGACATCCCGGTTTCGGCTTCTGCATACAGCCAGGCTGAAATCAGGAGTGAGGAAATGATTTACCAATCCGGAACCTTTATCATCGACCAGGATGCTTCCCTCCTGCCCGTTCCGGCAGAAGATTTAAATGCCAGCAGGGTTGAACAGGATGGCAAGAAAACGATACTGATCGTGGAGGACAATTCCGATTTCCGGCAGCTTCTGAATAAGCATTTATCCAACTACTATAATACTATCGAGGCCAGCAATGGTGAAATGGGATATGAACTTTGTCTTCAGAAGATGCCTGACCTGGTAATCACCGATATGATGATGCCTTTAATGAATGGCATTGAGATGTGCAACCAGATTAAAAACAATATTGAGACAAGTCATATTATTGTAATCCTGCTTACCGCCAAAATTGATGAAGCAACACGCTATGAGAGTTACCTGGCTAATGCCGACTCGTATATTGCCAAACCAGTAGATGTCAGGACCTTGTATGCCAGGGTTGAGTCGTTGCTGGCTCAGAGGGAAAAAATTATAAAGAAATACGCATATGGCAGCATCCCCGAATCAACCGAAGTAGAATATTCGGCACTGGATGCAAAGTTCCTCGAAAATGTTAAAACTGTAATAGAATCGAGGCTGTTGAATACAGAACTCAATGTAATGGCACTCAGCAAGGAAATAGGGATGAGTTCGTCGAGCCTGTACCGCAAAATTGTTAGCCTCACAAACATGTCGCCTGTCGAATTTATCCGTTATATCCGCCTGCAATCAGCAGCAAGGATGATGATAAAGGAAGGTGTAAATGTTTCAGAAGCTGCTTACGCCAGCGGGTTCAACGACCTGAGTTATTTCAGTAAATCGTTTAAAAAACAGTTTGGAGTAAGCCCTAAGAAATACATGGCAAAGCCGGTACGCGATAATTCGGATTTTACCGGGGAGAATGACCACGAAAATTAAAGTTTACCCATTATCGCATATAAAATTCTTTTGAGGATCAGCCTGTCCGCAGTTGTGTCCTAAACTGCCAGCCTTTGGTGCGCAAAATCTGCATCAGTTACACTGCACAGATAGCCCAACCTGTAAGAATTCACTTTGCAAAAGGGGGGTGGTTTAGATAACAGAATCCCGATAAATCATTCGCAATCAATGTGGGTCTTGTTGCATGATTGCAAGGAATAAGAATATACCGTTACAATGCGGCGACGAAATATTAAAAGATGCGTCTGCTTTTACTCCAACCAAGTTAAAAATTGATTTAACAAAACCTGATTGCATTTTCAGTAATACCAGCTCAGAATCGCGGTAAACAGATCTGTTTTTTCCTGTCGCATGTAATTTTATTATTTTCAATTTTTAGCTCGGCCATTTGCAGGTAACAGATAAATTTTTGTCCGGGAAAAGTCTCTTTCAGATCAGCATAAGGTTCTACATGATAAAAAATGAAAGCCCGGTCGTTGATTATAGCCACGCTGGCATGTTTCCCGTTGGTAGTGTCGAACTTCCGGCTCCCGGTATTTTTAGTGAGTATTTTGCCGTCGTATTTCCAATTTACAGCATCATTTGATTGGTAGGTTGCAATACCATCGCCCGGATCTGTGATCATCCAATATTTATTCTTCCAGAAGAAAACATAAGGCCCTTCCTGGTACCAAATTTTAGTAATGTCTAAATTATTAACATCGCCCGCGGTTTTGCCGGTAAAATTCCATGATTTCATATCCTGGCTCTCGGCGTGGTATATTCCGCAGGGTTCGGTAATACAGTCGCGGTACCACATATGATAAATATTATTGATTTTCAATACGGTGGCATCAATAGCCTGTGGATGATCGGTAACTGTATTGAAATATTTCCAACCCCGTTGCATATCGCTGACAGGCGCTTTGTAATGATCGAGCCTGCTCGGGCCACCCCAGGGTGCAATTGTGTCTTCTTTAAAAGTAAGAAACATATGCGCGGTATCTCCTTCGATGAAAACACCCGGAGCCCAGTTGGTGTGCGGAGCATCCGGTTTACCGGCAACCCCGTTAAAACTGCAGTAACCTAAAAATCTCCAGTTTACCAGGTCCTTCGAAGCGGCTATGCCCAATGGTGTGCCGACAAAATTGCCTTTATCTGTAAAAGGCCGGCTGGCGGTGTAAAAAATCCAGTATTCTTTTGCATAAGCGTTATAGATGATTTCCGGATCGCGGGTACCGTTATAAACAGGATCAGCATAGAGTGGCGCCGGAGGCGTTTTATCAGCTTTCTGTGCAAATACTGAAATTTGCAGAAAACTGGCAGTCAATAAAATGACTAGGATTCCTGGTTTCATGGATTCAGAATAAAAGGATAAAGACAATTTAAAGTCGCAGCAATTTGGTTTTCAGACAATTGCCTACTTTTGCCCTGCTGTAACGCCAGGCCAATCGTCGGTACGGAAAGGAGAAGCCGGCAATCCGGCACCGTTAACAAGATTGCAAACCGGGTTTTTTGCCCAGGCATAGCGAACAGCAATAGGATCACTTACATCCTTACAAGTTACAACTATTTCATTTCCGTCAATTGTAGCTTCAGCCCACCTGAATTTATGATCGGGTCCGGCAATGGCAAAACCTTTCATTGCTGAGCCATCCGGCGTTTTTAAGCCTCCGTCGGTATGAAGAAATTTAATGCGGATTGTATTTCCCTCAATTATAAAGGTGTTGTACACAGGTCCTGAATACGCGGTTTTCTGATTGTATGTTTTTGCTTCCGCAATCAAAGCCAGGCGGCGGCCAACCTCCTTTTTGTTCTTGGGATGTATATCCTTTTCATCGCCAATATCAATGGTAACGGCCATGCCGGTATTTTCGAGATGAAGGGTTTGAAGCTGGGCTTCGCGCAATTCAGCCCAGTTCGATTCCTCAGGCTGTTCAGGGCTTTTGGTATAATTGGCCAGCTGAACAAAATAGAAGGGGAAATTGATATTCCATTGTTTGCGCCAGTCTTTTATCATTAAAGGAAAAAGTTCGCGATACTGGTAAGCTCTTGCATCGTTGCTTTCGCCCTGGTACCAGATGGCACCCCTGATGGTGAATGGAACAATAGGGTGAATCATGGCATTGTAAAGAACGGTCGGCCGGTTCGGACTGTTTGGATCTACCGGCCTGCCAGGGATTTGAGCCAGGTTAAAGCCAATGGAATATTGCCATTTCCCTGCCAGTTCAATACTGTTTTCTGCATTTAAACGCAGATTAATCTTTGCCGGATTTCCATAAATCCCGCCACCACCTCCGGTGTCGAATATCCGGACTGTAATTACTGCTTTACCACTTTTAACCAGTTTTGCAGGAATAGTATAGTTTCGATTAAGATTCCATCCTTCGGTACGTCCTACTTCGACGCCGTTAAAAAATGTAATATCATCGTCATCAATCATATCCAGCGACAGTTTCAGCTCTTTATTCTGCCAGTTAGCCGGGATAGTGACAGTTCTCCGTAACCACACCACGCCATCGAAATTATTTAGTTCCTTTTCTTCCCACAAACAAGGAATCTCCATCGTTTTCCAGTCTTTATCCTCAAAACTCACACCCGTCCACAGCGCTTTTCCGTTCTGATATCCTTTATCCGATACGATAACCTCACTGCTCCATTTGGCCAGTTGCTGCTCATAACTTAATTTTGGTTCCGTACGGTTTTCACTGTTTTTCTCCATTTCCGTTACCGCGGTACTAAAATCGGGCATAGTTTTGAGCATGCTGCCACTTGTCCAGGCTTCGGCAATGGTTCCGCCCCAGGAAGTATTTATAAGTCCGATCGGGATTTTTAAATTATTGTACAGGTTAGCACCGAAAAAATAGCCAACCGATGAAAATTCGGCAACAGTCTGAGGCGTGCACGGAACCCAGCCTCCTGATGCTACGCTCAGGTCGGTAAGCGGTTTTGTGCTTGTTACCTTGTTAACCTGCAGCAGCCGGATATCGGGATAGTTTGCCGCGGCAATTTCCTTCTCGTAATCCAGTATTTTCCCCCAGCCGCCCAGGGGCATTTCCATATTCGATTGTCCTGAACAAATCCAGACTTCGCCTATCATTACATTGTGCAAAACCATCGGAGTTCCATCTGTTATCTCGATGGAAAACGGGCCGCCATAAGATGGTGTCGATACCTTTGTTTCCCAGTTTCCATTACTGCCGACAGTAGTTTCATAAACTTTCTGATCCCACGAAGTTGTGATTTTCAGAAGTTTTCCGGGTGAAGCTGATCCCCAGAAAGAAACACTTGATTTTTGCTGTAATACCATATTGTCAGAGAAAACCGCCGGCAATTTTACGATGGCCTTGGTACTTAAAGCCATGAAGAGGCAGATAATGAACAGGAGGATACGATTTGTACTCATTTTGTGTGTTGTTTGGTTGTTTTTGCAGCAGTAACTGGATATATTTCCATGCTTGTCAAAGGTATGAAAATTTAGAAGTTGTGTTATTCAACCGATTCAACAACTACACTTGCCTCTTTCAACCAGGGCGAGGTAAATTTTACCGTAATTTTCCCGGTTTTGCCGGTAGCCTGAACGTAAGCAATCAGTTGTCCGTGATAAACCCGCTGCACATTATCCGTATAATTGCCCATATCCGAATTGTTACTGGCTTCCAAACCCAGCAGTTTTGCAGGACCGTCGATGGTACACTTCAGTTCATTGTCCGATATCATCACAGGAATACCTTTGTCATCAACTACCTGCACGGTTACCTGAATAAGCCCTTTCTCTTTTTTAACAGATGCAACATCCGAAACCGCAACTAAAGCCGAAGGACTGTCAGAAGACTGTATTGCACAATTACAGATCGGAAGAGCACACGTCTGAACTCCAG
>CALCJE010000282.1 GCA_937965665.1 uncultured Bacteroidales bacterium | reverse complement strand
AAACCAGGTTGCCGAGCCCTATGAAGGCATGCTTCTTCGCATCAACAATTGTATATTTAAAGATGCCGGCCTGAGTTTTACAGGTAACAAAAAGTATGAATTTACAGCCAATGGCGAAACAGGCTATATTTATGTAAAAACCGGGCAAAATATTGTAGGTACGCCAATTCCAAACGGAATTGTTAACATTACGGCGATTTGCTCACAGTTTGATTACAGCAATCCAACCGCAGGGTACCAGTTGTTACCGCGCGATTTGAATGATATTCACCTCACCAGTTCAATTTACCTGACCGGTACTTTGGCTAATACTTCATTTACCAAAACATCACTCGATTTTAGCTGGAATACGAATATTGCAGGTACAACCCAGATGTTTTACGGTGCCACCGAGAAAACAGTAAGAACAAACGTTGCCAACGGAACCGGCGGAGCCACAAGCCATACACTTTCGCTCACTGACCTTACACCCGGACAGGTTAACTGGGTACAGGCTTTCTCCGTTACCGGAAACGATACTGCATATTCGGGAATTTTGCCATTTACGACCATTTCGAACTCTACAGGCAACATTAAAGTATATTTTAATACAGCTGTCGACAATTCGTACTCTACTGGCACCAATGCTATTTTCCTGCCTCAAACTATTGACGATACACTGATAAAGTACATCGGAAGGGCTAAATATTCAATAGACCTTACCATGTACAACTTCAACAATTCAGGAATCAGTAACGTGAGTGATGCGTTAAAAGCTGCAGCAAACCGCGGGGTTACGGTGCGGGTTATTGGTTGCGGAACTACAAATAACCTGGGTATTGACGAACTTGCAGGTTCGGCAGTACATGTGCTGATCGGGCCATCGAGTACGGGCAGAACCGGCATTATGCACAATAAATTTATTCTGTTCGATACTGAATCAGCCAATCCGAACGAACCACTGGTCTGGACAGGTTCGACTAACCTCACTGATGGACAGATCAATACAGATGCCAACAATGTTATCATTATCCAGGATCAGAGTTTGGCACGGGCATATAAAATTGAGTTTGAAGAAATGTGGGGTTCTGATGGAGCTGCTCCGGATGCAGTTAAAGCCAGATTTGGTTTTACCAAGAAAAATAACACTCCTCACGAATTCGTAATCGATGGAAAAAGGGTTGAAAGTTATTTTAGCCCTACTGACGGTGTAAATGCAAAAATTGTACAAAATATCAATACTTCGAACAAAGACCTGAGTATTGCTACCATGCTGATAACCCGTACTGACATGTCGGATGCAATAGCCGCCCGGAAAACAGCGGGTTCGGCTGTAAACATTCTCACTAATGCTGAAGGGGGTAACGCGGTGGCGGTTAACACAACACTTTCGGCAGCCCTGGGTACCCACTATGTATTCGACGATGTACTTGCAGGAATCATGCATAACAAATATATGATTGTCGACCAATCCATGCCGGCATCAGATCCTTTGGTACTAACCGGTTCGCATAACTGGAGTGCAGCTGCTGATAACGATAATGATGAGAATACACTTATCATTCACGATGCAACTATTGCGAATATCTACTACCAGAATTTTGTGAAGGAATTTGTCGGGAATAACGGAGTATTACTTGAATTAACCGGTCCTCCGGTAGCTGTAAATGATACCGTACAAACACCTGTTGGACAAACAGTAACCGTAACGGTTCTGACAAATGACAAAATTGAAGCCCCGGTCTCATTAACCATCGAAGCGCCTGCTGCTAAAAATGGCCGCGCTTTTAAACCTTTCACCAACCCCAATGTGATCAGTTATGAACCTAATCCCGGCTTCGAAGGTAATGATACCATTGTATACAAAATAGCTTACAAAGCATCACCATCCTTGTTTGCTACAGGCAAAATACTGGTTACGGTCTACAGCAATGTCGGATTGCCCGAAGTTGCCGGCAAACCTAGGATAAATGTGTATCCAAACCCGGTTCATAATGGTAACCTGTCAGTTGTTTGCGTACAATCTGCAGAAGATAAGGGAACATTACAGTTATTTGATATCACAGGCAAACTGGTATATAATCGCCACATTACCCTGGCAAAAGGTGAGAATCTGATCACAGTAAGCTTGCCGGATTCCTTTAAAGGCCCGCATTTTCTCCGGTTAACGACTACTCAAAAAGTCTGGAACCAGAAAGTTATGTTTGAATAACATTAATTTATTACCAACTAACCAATTGCAAAAGAAGCTGTCTTTACAGGCAGCTTCTTTTTTTATTTACTTCTTCGCGCATTGAAATCCATTTTCAAACAGACCTGCTCACCCCATGATTGGATTCCAGGTTTAATTACCATCTGCTGCTGTAAATGTTTTTCTGGATATAGGATATAGCTATTGCAATATTCGCAACCCCAGACAGTTTTCCAGAAAAATTATTAATGTGAATTCGATATAAAAATCAAAAGTGATTAAGAATACGGGAATAAGGTTGGATTTAAGTTCATTCTTTTTGTTTTTAAGGTTTCAAAACACTATTGTCCGGTAAAAATAATTAGCGTCCCTGACGGGACTTTGTTTTTTTTGCATCTTGCTTTCTACCAATAGCTATTTGCTCGCGCAAATAATCTACGGGACAGTCCCGTTAGGGACTGAATATTGGTAGAATGAAAAGTAACCCCTATGGGATAAGTCCCGTTAGGGACGTAATGATAACAAAGACTTCAGCATGTCTGTTATGTTTTAATCGGACAACATTGGTTTCAAAACAAAAAATAAGGTAATTAGTTGTTTCAACCATAGTAAAGGTATACAGAAAGATAGAATCAAACCTTATTACCTTATTGATTTCGAATATTATATAGAATTATCCAATCAGTTTTATATCCAACTTACTTTATTTAAACAACCCCAGCTCAACTCCCAATACCAGCCTGGGCAATTCGGGCAGGTCGTATCCAGTAACAAAAAGATCGCTGGTGCGGTAGCGCGCCGTAAGGGCATATCGGTTGGTGCCCAGCCGGGCCATAAAACCATATGAGATATTCTCGACATAACTGAGCCTGGTAGTCGACACTTTTACTTTTTCATTATCGGCATTCATGTTGATGGTTTTATGCTTTTTCAAAAAATTCCATCCACCATAAGCGCCTACATCAAGGTAGTTGCCAATATAATTACCCCTCCGGCCCACGTTGATGCGGACCCAGGCATCGCCCAGCAAAGTATTAACCTGTATTTTTTCCTTGTCGTTGATGTACGTATCGGGTACTGTTTTTGCGTCATCCTGTTTTATTTTAAAAGCTACCGCGGATACACCCAGGTCGAAGCCCACAGCCAGGTAGTTGGTAAACCGGCGTTTGTATCTCAATCCAACATTAAAATCGCTCGAAGCCACAGGTTTTATATAATTCTGCTCACTGCTGGTTGCAACCGGAAAGCCAAGCCCGATATAACCATGTACAAAATGCCTGAGGTTAGGCCCGTACAGAGGTTTGCCCTCGGTATTATCAACATTCTGCTCCATCAGCACATCCTGTGAAGAAGCCACGAGAGTACACAGGCAAAAAATAAGAGTTATAAAACGATTCATTTGTGAGTTTTTATAGTTTCAGAGAAATACTGTAACCTGCATAATGAACATTGAGTGTATCTCCAGGCTGGTAATCACTTTTATTCAACGTAAGCGCATTGGGCTGGGTAACTGCAACCACATAGTAGCTGCGGAGCACTCCACCGGCATCCATAATATTGTAGTACAGGTATTCGGGATTTGTTCCCGGACCGGGTTCAACATGCTCGCTAAAACTTTTTCCGAAGCCCGGGTTCACTTTGTTGGCAGCAGCCAGGGGTTTTTCGATGACTATGGTAAGACTATCCCCGCTTTCGACTACCTTAAATGAAGGCTCTGGAGTTGAAGGTTTCGCATTTACAAAATATCCTGCCTGCGGAACACCATAGCCATGAGCATAATCAAAATACGGGTATAATGATCCCGACTTTTCAATTTCGTGAAACAACTGCATGTTGGTAAGCATCCGGTTGCTTTGCCAGGCACAGGCAGCAAAACCGGCAACCAGGGGCGATGCAAAAGAAGTACCCTGGGTGGATGTTAGACCGGCCGGAGCTGCTGCAATTACGTGTCCATAGGCCGAAACATTGGGTTTCATCCGTTTATCGGCAGTAGGCCCAAAAGAGCTGAAACTGGTGTGGTAACCCGTAGCAGGATCGATACCACCTACCGAAAGCACACTATCGGCATCAGCCGGAGCACCTATAAAATGCCACTTATCGGTACCCTCGTTGCCGGCGGCATTCACCACCAGCATGCCTTTGCGGGCTGCTATGTTGGCGGCACGGGTCACAAAAGTAGTTTTGCCATCCATTTGCCAGTTAAAATAGCGTTTAGCCGTATAACCAAGCGAACTGTTGATGATATCGGCCCCGTTCTTATCAGCCCATTCGGCGGCAGCCAGCCAGTATAAGATCGGAAGAGCGTCGTGTAGGGAAAGAGTGTAGATCTCGGTGGT
>CALCJE010000281.1 GCA_937965665.1 uncultured Bacteroidales bacterium | reverse complement strand
TGGTGCCTTCGGGCAACCCGGTTGCTCCGTATAATTGGGCAATGCGACCCGAAAGCATGGCTCCTGTGGTTCTGTCGGTATTTTTAATGTTTTTTTGTATTGAAACCGGTAATTTTTCAGTAATCGCTTTTTCAGCTTCAGCTATAAGTTGCAGGTCAAGCACATGATCTGTTTTATGATCCTGCACATCCACACAATGAATGGCATTGGTGCCGGCTTCGGTGGGTATGGTGAGTAAACCGCTCAGGTCAAGGTTTTTTATTTTCCAGTGATCTATATCCCTGTTTCTTTCCAGAAGATCGGAACGCCCGATGATGTCATCCATTTTTCGGAAACCTAATGCTGCCAGGTTCTCCCGAACTTCTTCGGCTATAAACCGGAAGAAAGTTACGAGGTTATCGGCCTCGCCGTGGAATCGCCTGCGCAGTTCAGGATTTTGGGTAGCTACACCCACAGGGCAGGTATTCAGATGGCATTTACGCATCATAACACATCCGAGTACAATAAGCGCGGAGGTAGCGAGCCCGAACTCTTCAGCACCCAGCAAGGCAGCTATAATTACGTCTTTACCGCTTTTCAGCTGTCCATCGGCCTGCAGCATTACTTTACGGCGCAGGTTATTCATTACGAGCGTTTGCTGCGTTTCGGCAAGGCCCAGTTCGAGCGGTAAACCTGCATGTTTGATGGATGAAGTTGGGCTGGCTCCGGTCCCTCCTTCGAAACCGCTGATCGTAATCAGGTCGGCTCCGGCCTTGGTAACCCCTGCAGCAATAGTTCCGATTCCGCTTTCCGAAACCAGTTTTACACTCACACGGGCTTTAGGGTTCACATTTTTAAGGTCGAAGATAAGCTGCGAAAGGTCCTCAATGGAATATATATCGTGGTGTGGCGGAGGCGATATCAGCGTGATTCCAGGGATTGAGTACCTGGTTTTTGCGATTATCTGGTCTACTTTATGCCCCGGCAACTGCCCGCCTTCACCTGGCTTGGCACCCTGCGCAATTTTAATCTGAAGTTCGTCGGCATTTACCAGGTATTCGGTAGTAACACCAAAACGACCACTCGCTACCTGCTTGATCGCACTGCGGGCGCTGTCGCCGTTTTCGAGCGGAACAAACCGTTGCGGGTCTTCGCCGCCTTCGCCCGTATTGCTCCGGCCACCAATGCGATTCATGGCAATGGCCAGCGTTTGATGCGCTTCCTTGCTGATGGATCCGTACGACATGGCCCCCGTGACAAACCGTTTCATGATTTGCTCTACCGGTTCAACTTCTTCAATCGGAACAGGGTTGGTTTTAATTTTGAGCAGCCCACGGATAAATCCCGGGCTAGCCGTATCTGCATCCACCCGGCTGGTATATTCCTTGAATTTTTTGTAATCACCGTTCCTGGTGCTCCATTGCAACAGGGCTATAGATTCAGGATTCCAGGCGTGGTGCTCGCCATGTTTGCGATACGAAAAAACGCCTTCGGTAAGCACTTCCGGCTGTTGTTCCTCAACAAAAGCCTTACGGTGGGGGATAAGGACTTCTTCTGCAATTTCCTGTATCCCGATACCTTCAATCCTTGAAACTGTACCTTCAAAATACTTGTTGATCACTTCTGAATTAATGCCCACGGCTTCGAATATCTGCGACGAGCGGTAGCTTCTCAGCGTGCAAATGCCCATTTTCGACATGATCTTCAGGATGCCTTTGTTGATGGAATTAATATAGTTGTCTCTCGCTTTTTCGTAATCGAGTTGTATGGCATTTTCTTTCACCAGTTTGTTGATAACGGCGAAAGCCATATAAGGATTAATAATGCTGGCACCATATCCGAACAGCAGGGCAAAGTGCATTACTTCCCGGGGCTCAGCCGATTCGACTACGATGTCGATCTGCATCCTTTTGCGCTTTTTGATCAGGTGATGGTGAACAGCTGATACTGCCAATAGCGAAGGAATAGGAGCCGTGTGTTCATCAATTCCCCGATCGGAAAGAATGATGTAATTTTTGCCTTCGTCAACTGCTTTTTCGGCATCCACACATAGCTGGTCAACAGCCTGGCGAAGTCCTTCTGCACCTTTTCCCACTTCGAAATGCAATTGAAGGTTGGCAGCTGAAAATCCTTTGTAGCGAAGGTTTTTAACTACCTGGAAATAGGTGTTCGAAATTACCGGGTTACGGAAGCGTACCATTTTTACATGGTCGGGCGAAGTTTCGAGCAGGTTTTGCTGAAGCGAACCAAGGTAACCCGACAGTGTCATTACTATTTCCTCCCTGATTGGGTCAATCGGCGGGTTTGTTACCTGCGCAAAAAGTTGTTTGAAATAGTTAAACAGCCGGTATGGTTTATGCGATAAAACTGCCAGCGGAACATCATTGCCCATGGAGCCAACAGGCTCTTTACCTGTTGCCGCCATTTCTCTTATTATGTTGTTGGTATCCTCGAGCGAATAATTAAAAGATGTGAGGTATTTTTCGTATTGATCTCCCATGTCGGGCGATACTTTCTGCCCGGTTTCAATTTCCTCCAGGTTCACCATGTTTTGCTGTATCCATTCCCCATAAGGAAATTCGGCAGCTAGCCTGGCTTTCAGTTCTTTGTCGTAATAAATGCGACCTTCCTTTGTATCAACCAGTAGCATTTTCCCGGGTTTCAGCCTGCCTTTTTCTTTTATTTCTTCAGCAGCAAAAGTCTGAACCCCCGTTTCCGATCCCATCACAATCAGGTCGTTGGTGGTAATTAAATACCTCGATGGCCTGAGTCCATTACGATCGAGCGTACCTCCGATGTAGCGTCCATCCGAAATTAGCAGCGAAGCCGGGCCATCCCAGGGCTCCATAAACGAAGCGTGGTAATGATAAAAATCGCGTAATGCTGCTGGAATCGGGTTTTTTGCATTAATCGATTCAGGTATCAGGATCGATATGGCATATGGCAGTGATTTACCACTCATTACGAGAAATTCAAGCACATTGTCGAGCGAGGCCGAATCGCTCATACCCGGTTGTATAATGGGATACAAACGTGAAAGATCGCCCAGTTTATCCGATTTGAGGATAGATTCACGTGCTTCCATCCAGAACCTGTTTCCTTTAATGGTGTTGATTTCGCCGTTATGCCCGAGCATACGGAAAGGTTGTGCGAGGTCCCACGATGGGAAAGTATTTGTGCTGAAACGTGAATGAACCAGGGCGATAGCGCTTTCCATTCGCTCATCCCTGAGGTCGAGATAATATTCACCAAGCTGAGGCGAGGTAAGCATTCCTTTATAAATGAGCACTTTGGTTGAGAGGCTTGGAATATAGAAAAAGCTTTTCTGCCCGATATCAGAGTTGCGGACCATATTTTCGGCCCGTTTCCGGATGATATAAAGTTTGCATTCCAGGTCATCCTGCGACATATCGGACCCCAGCAATATTTGCTGGATATAAGGTTCGGCATCGCGCGATAACTGGCCTATGACCTGGTTATCACGAGGTACTTCACGAAACCCGATAAAGTCAACACCTTCCTCTTTGATGATGTTTAAAAGTATCTGCCGGCATCTTTCAGCATCCCC
>CALCJE010000280.1 GCA_937965665.1 uncultured Bacteroidales bacterium | reverse complement strand
CGGGACAAGGATAAGTTGTGCCGCTGGTTTGTGTCCAGATGGTTTTATCGCTCCAGTTTCCATTTTTGTTGCTGGTGTATACCGGCACATCCGGTGGAAATGCAGCACTTGTCCCGGCCGTATATTCACCGCCAAGGTTATTTGATCCGGTATGGTTAAATGTGATCAGGTTCGTGGTGGCATTGTTTGTATTCGCCATACTCCAGCTTGTTCCCGGAACTATCAGGCGGGCAGCCATATAGCTGGCTTCCAGGGTTCCTTTTACATCACTTTGCAGGTAGTTGAAAACCAAACTTCCTGTAAATCCCGTAGTTCCCGAACTGGTAACTTTCCAGTAATAGTCGAGTGCATTGGCAGGATCGATTACCGAAGGATGTCGCTTCGAAACCGGAGTAATCTGCACATAGCCTACTGTTCCCGAACTTGATTTCGATAATGTTACAGGCGTGTACTTGCCAGGTGTTCCCATTGGGTATACGAAGGATGCTGTTGCCCCGGTCGGGAATAGTTTCCGCACGCCCTGGCTGCTGAAAACACCATCCGTTTTAATCATTTTTGTGACACTGTACGATGAGCCTTGAATGTTACTGTTCAAACCAAGCGAAAGCAGGTATTCGCCAATATCAAATATTCCCTGTGTCATTGCCAGGTCTTCTTCCAGATAAATGTCATTGTCGAGTAATACGCCGGAAGTGTTATTGATTTCGAGCCTTCCGAAATTTCCCTCACCCGATACATGTTGGGGGGTGGTCCCCATAAGCCTGATTCCGGTATTAGCCACATTATTATCCGTAAAACGGGCATTATTTGTAAAATTTCCTGACACCTGTACCAGCCTGGCTCCCAGTATCAGCGTACCCGAACTCAATACAAGATCGTTGAGCACGTTGCACGATGTATTCAATGTTAGCGATGCCCCTGGACTTACGGTAAGGTTATAAAAGTTTGTTGCTCCAGTCAGGGTTTGAGCCCCCAGGTAGGATGAACTGTTCGATGCACTGAAGGTAGTAAGATTGGTACCTGCCACATACCCGGCAGCACCAGCATTATTGGTAAAATTACCGTTAAAGGTTGTGGTGATGTTGTTGGTATTAAAAATAGTATTGGTTCCGATCACCAGGTTGCCATTGAGTACCAGTGGACTTACCATTAATTTGGCGGTTGCAACATTACCGGCCGATCCGCTCAGGGTAAGGTTGTTCAGTGGCAGACTTGATTCAATTTGAAATGTTTGATTGCCGGTTGCAGCCGGGGCAAAGGTTATGGTTCCGCCGGTTACACTGCCCGATGCCGGCCTCAGATACAGATCACCAAATATATTTCCGCCACCACCACGCACCAGGGTGAGATTACCACCCGACATAGTGAACTGGCTTCCATCGTTCAATACTTCCAGTTTGGCATTATTGGTATTTGCAGGCGATGCAGCTACCGCGTTCCCCAGTATGGTTACGTTTCCGCCGGTTTGGGTATAGCTCAGAATTCCCGAGGCATTCGAAGGGTCTCTACGGATCTGGCCATTTACAAAAAGATTTCCGCTGGCAATTTCAATAGCCGAAGTTCCGGCACTCGAGTATTGAATATCGTTATGACTCGCGGCCGTAGTACCGTTTGTACCTATGTACACATTCCCTGTAAAATTACTGCTTAACTTCAGCTTACCACTCAGCGATAAGATGGTGCCACTGGTTGTGTTGGTGCCGATGGTAATATTTGAAGGTGAATTATTGAGGGTTAAACCAGCAGAAGCCGGAATTACCAGCGGGGTACCTGTAGCTATATTCAGATTCCCGGTCCGGTTATAAATGAGTGTGCCATTTTGTAAGGTTAACCAGTTATCAGTAAGTGTTGTTAAAGTACCGCCAATACTGATGGTGAGTGTGGTAGCCTGCGAATTGCCTTTATTCAGTATCACCTTATCAAAAACCGTGAGTGGCGAATTTAATGTGTTACTGATAGTGGCTGAAGTGTTTCCAAAAAAGGTTACCGGAACTAATGAAAAATTGCATTGCCGTATA
>CALCJE010000279.1 GCA_937965665.1 uncultured Bacteroidales bacterium | reverse complement strand
TACACGATCCACTTTTTCGGGATTCATATCGAATCCGGCTACCACGGTGAGTTTGGTTCGTTTACCGCTGAAATAGCCAATGATAGCACGGCCCAGGTTCCCGATTCCGATTACGGCTACTTTCTGGCCTTCTTTGCTGTCGATAATTTTACCGATTATATCAATGAGTTCTTTTACATCGTATCCTTGCCTGAGCGTGCCCGAATAGCCTATAAGCATGATATCGCGCCTCACCTGAACCGACGTAATATGCAGCATCGCTGCCAGTTCGTGCGAAAAAATATGGTGCTTGCCCGAAGCATTAGCTAATAATAAGGTTCTGCGGTATTGGCTGAGACGTTCAACGGTTTTATCTGGTAGTTTTTTTGCTGCCATGTATGTTGGTTAGTTTTAATAATATTTTTTTATTGTTGGTTTAAACTTCAGGTTCAAGAAGGGTAATGATAAAGGATGTACCACTTCCAGGTTCACTCTGTACATCAATGGAGCCCTGGTACATATCAACTATTTTCTTAACAATGGAGAGGCCCAGTCCGCTACCGGTTATTTCGCGGGTCTGGAAACTCTTGATCCGCACAAAATCTTCAAAAATTTTCTCTTTATCTTCTTTATTCAAACCGATGCCTGTATCCGAAACGGTTATCCTGAGCAGGCCTTCTTTTTTCTCAATAAAGATATCAACACGCCCTCCCACTTTATTATACTTTACCGCATTGGAGATCAGGTTGTTCATAATAATCTCAATCTCGCCCGGATCGGCTTTCATATCGCAGGCTTCGCGCGAATTCACATAAATATCAACATCCTTCTGAATTGCATATGGGCGGATTGTATCAACCGACATCTGCACAATTTTCCGGATGTTCACCTTTTCAAGCTTCTGGGTAGGTTTACCGGTTTCAATTTTGGTCAGGTCAAGCAGGTCGAGAATCAGTTGCCGCATGCCTTTGATACGTTCCATGGAACGATCAAGCATTTCGTCATAGGCATCAATATTATTACCAAACTGCCTTTCTTTAATCATCTTAAGGTACCCGTCGATGGCGTTAAGGGGCGCCTTTAATTCGTGCGATAATACGGATAAAAACTGGAACCTGATCTGTTTGCCTGTATTATTTAAGCTTTGGGTCATCCTTTTCAGGAAAATCTGCTTGGTGATATTTTCAACCGAAGCCCTGATTTCCTGCGGGGTAAAAGGTTTAGGAATAAAATCGAAAGCCCCGTCGCGGGTGGCCTTCACTGCAAGTTCGAGCGAGGCATACGAGGTGATCATCACGACTATAATATCATAATGCTTGTTTTTTACATACTCGAGTACCTCTACGCCTTGTATATCAGGCAGTTTATTGTCGAGTAAAAGGATTTCGGGGAGCTCACGGTCAATTATTTCAATTCCCGAATTGCCGGTTCCCGCTTCAAGCACCTGGAAATCAATCTGCTCATCCATAAACGGATAATCAACCTTGAAATTCTGCAGTATACGTTTGGTACCTTCGCGAATGCCCGGCTCGTCGTCGATGATAAGTATTTTGTAGGTTGCCATGAGCTATAGTTTCAGTAGTTTTTTTATTTCGCGTTGCAGCTGATCCACGCGTATGCCTTTATCCAGAAAAAGATCGGCATTGATCCATTGGGAATTTTCCTCGGCATGCACATCAAAAGTCATTCCGGTTTCGGCGGTTACGCCGGTAGCAATAATAACGGGCACATCCGGATACCTGCGTTTAATCTTATAGCTGAGTATAAACCCGCTGTCGTCGCTTTCCATCATCAGGTCGAGGATACATAGATCAGGTTTTATTTCCATGATAATTTTTTCGGCTTCAGCCTGGCTTTCGGCGGTGATGGTTTCAAAGCCCATTTGTTCCACTTTCATCCGCATCTGGAACAGGTAATCCATGTCATCATCAACAATAAGTATTTTCTTCTTCATGGGTATACAGCTTTTTCAGCATTAAAAAATCACTCTGTTTAATTTTTGTTCCACTTCAACTTTGTTAACTTTCAGCATACCTGAAACCAAAGGTTGTTCCTGTTCTGGTTTACTTTTCATTAATATCTGCCTGTAGGCGAAGATGCAACAATTTTCGTTTCGTCTATCAACTATACCAGCCTGTTACGAGGGATGGTAATTGTAAATATAGTTCCGGTTGGTCCTTTCGCAGGATCGGCATTCGATTTAACGTTGATGTCGCCCTTATGCATTTTAACGATGCCGTAAATAATGGGCAATCCCAGTCCTGTACCTTTTCCGGGTCCTTTGGTAGTAAAGAAAGGTGTAAAAAGTTTGTCCATATTTTCGGGTGGTATTCCTGTGCCATTATCTGTAATGCTAACAATCATCTGGTCGTGGTTATCCACCAGGTCAAAGTCGATTTCGCCCTGCCCGGGCATAGCATCAATTGCATTTTTAAGCAGGTTGGCAAAAACCTGGGTCATCTGGTCGTAATCGAGGTTCACCAGCGGATCACTTACTTTATCATTAAGCCTGAGCCTGATGTTATCGGGTATAATAACCGAATCGATGCTATGACTTGCCAGTTTCACTATGTCCGATTCGGTGAGGTTTACCTGGTTTTTACGGGCAAAATTCAGGAGGCCGCCAACTATTTTGCGGCAACGGTCGGCCTGTTCAACAATCAGGTCAATATCCTGAACTACCGGGCTGTCGGCAGGCAGCTCTTCCCTGATAATATTGCTGTACATGGTTATTACGCCCAACGGGTTATTGAGTTCATGTGCAATGCCGGCTGATAGCTGCCCCATGCCGGCTAGTTTTTCCGAATGCCGCAGTGCTTCCTGAACATGGGCCAGTTTCTCCTTCGAGATATTCAGTTCGCGGATGTACTTATGCAGTTTTTCGATGGAATACGGAAGACACATTTCTGTTTCGGCAAGACCATTGATAATGGCAATAGCATGTTCTTCGCAGGTTTCGTAACCACATGCACCGCAGTTGAGGTGGTCCTGCTGCCCGTACTTACCCATTTTATAAAGCACTTCTTTTATCTGCTCATTGGGTGGCGATACCGATCGCATATCACGTGGTGAAAAAGTACGCGAAAAATCAAGTTTCGAATATTCGTCCAGGTATGCCTGCCATTGTTCTCGATCGAGGTCCGACATTTTGCGGTTGGCATAACTGATAATTTTTGCTTTCTTGGTGAACCGCTGTGCTGTGGGTGATGTATTGGGATATGGCGACATACCGGGCCCAAGAATACAACCTTCGCAGCAAAGTAAATGCAGGTGATGTCCTTCCAGGTGACCTTGTTCGAATTCGCGAAGGGCATCCTGAAAATTAGCCCTGCCTCCTGCCGCAAGTATTTTTTCACTTAACACATCTTCATTTACCTCCATAGTTTGCAGGAGCCCATGGCTGAGTGGGAAAATAGCGCCACGGCCACCTACCGGAGGATCGAAATCTGCCGGTACAATTTTGGAAGGATTAATTCTCTTGTTTTCAATCATTTCGCGCAGTTCACGAAAAGTAAGCGCTGCATCTATTTCATCCGATTCAGCTTTTTTAGCCAGGCATGGCCCAATAAAAACAAGTTTAGCATCATCCCCGTAATGTTTACGTAGTACGCGGGCCATGGCAACCATGGGCGAAACTACCGGTGCCAGCTTGCTTGTGAGATCAGGGGAATATCTCTCGATGTACGATACTATTGCAGGGCAGTCCGAAGAAATAGCCGGCAAATCGAGGTTGAGTTGTTCCTTATAATAACGGGCTACCAGGTCGGCGCCAAACGAAACCTCGGTAACATGACTGAATCCAAATGATTTGATAAGTCCAACCAATACCCGGTAATCGTTGTAATCACCAAACTCGGCAGGAAAACTTGGCGCAACCATGGCAATTACCTTAGGATAGGTGCTGATAAGCCGCGAAACCTGGTCTATTTCCTTGAGGAAAATCTTTGCATCCTGGCTGCAGACTTTTATACAATTACCGCAGGCTATACAACGCGAAGCAATAACTTCAGCCTGCCCGCCAGCAATACGAATAGCCTTGGCAGGACATTCGCGCACGCAGGTGTAACAAACCCGGCATCGCTCCTTTACGGTAAACACCAGTTTTTTGTCACCTTCCTGGTTGGTTTTAGTTGTTATGCCTTGATTCATCACTTTGGGATTACAGGATTACAATATTACAAGGTTACAAAGTCATTCAGACCTCCTGGTAAAACGCATTTTCTAAAGCACTATGATCACTTTTCACATTAATTTCAAACAACGCGAAGCAGCACCTTTTTGTCATTATTACTTCATCACTTCTCTTTCTTCGTAAGTGGTGTATAAATGCGTCAGGCTGATGTCGCTGCCGGGTTGCTTCAGAAAAGCCCGGTACACATCCTGCAACGATGCATTCTGATGGGCAAAACGGTTCGATTCCTTTTCATCCAGTTCGTAAATGGACTTTGCCCTGGCTTTTACATTGTCATTTTCAGGATGAATGGGCTGACCACCACCGCCTACACAACCTCCTTCGCATGCCATCACCTCAATATAATGAATGTCTGTGCGGCCTTTTTTTATCTCCGCAACCAGGGGTTCGATATTTCCTATGCCGTTTACAACTGCAAAACCTAGCTTATATTCCCCGATTTTTACAAAATATTCTTTTCGTCCTTTTGTTGACCGAAGTTCCTGAATTTTCAGATCGCTGGTTTCTTTTCCTGTGATAACAAAATGCAGGGTACGGATAAAAGCTTCGGTAAGACCGCCGCTAACGGCCAGCATTTTACCTGCCGAACTCCTCGACTGGTAAGGCTGATCCGATAACTCAGGTTCAACCTGCTGAATATCGATGCCGTTTAGCCTTATTAAACGGGCAAGTTCGCGGGTTGTCAGCACAAGATCGACATCAGTGATGCCTTTATGTGTCATTTCTTCGCGTTGCGATTCAAATTTCTTGGCAATACAGGGCATTGCTGAAACTGAGTAGATATCGTCGGCCTTAATTCCTGCACCGGGAGCCAGGTGATTTGAAATGAGTGCTCCAAGCATTTGCTGCGGCGATTTACATGCCGAGATATTTGCAAGCAGGTTGGGATGCGTTTGCTCGGCATACTTTATCCAGGCTGGGCAACAGCTTGAAAACATGGGTAATGCAGTTCCCGATTTCAGCCTGTTATAAAATTCAGTAGCCTGTTCAGTGATCAACAGGTCGGCACTAAAAGATGTATCGAATACAAAATCGAAACCCAGTTTTCGTAAAGCAGCGTACATAACTCCTTCAATATCTTTACCGGGTCGCAAGCCAAATTCTTCAGCCAGTGTTACCGAAAGCGTTGGCGAACACTGAATCACAGTTTTAACGGTTGGATTATGCAATGCATCCTGAAGTTTGGCAGGATATTGTTTCTCGGCTAAAGCTCCTGTAGGGCAAACCATAACACATTGCCCGCAATTTATGCAGCTCGAAAGGTTCATCCCCTTGTTAAATGCCGGGCCCACCTGCACTTTATTACCTCTTCCGATAAAATCGAGTGCGGTTATTTTTTGAATCTCTTCGCATACCCTTATGCAACGACCACATAAAATACATTTTGCCGGGTCGCGCAGTAAGCTGGCACTCGACGGATCTGTTTTATACTTGTTTTTTTTGCCGTAAAAACGCCGTTCGCGTACATTCAGGTCTTCGGCAAACTTTTGCAACTCGCAATTCCCGTTACGTTCGCAATAGAGGCAATCGTCGTGGTGATTGCTGAGTAATAACTCGGTGTTGGTTTTACGGGCTTTCACCACGCGGGGCGAATGGGTGCGCACACGCATCCATTCCTCAACCGGGTGCGAACATGCAGGAATTAAACCCTGCCGTCCTTCGACTTCGACCACACACATACGGCATGCGCCCGATGGCAGCAAATCCTTCATGTGGCAAAGCGTCGGGACTTTAATCCCGTTCCGCTCCAGCGCCATCAGCAGGGTATCGCCACGCCTGGCTTTAATTGTTTTCCCGTTGACTTCTATATCGAACAACATATTTTTTTTCTTTTTCTGAACAGCATTACAAGTGTTAACATGAAGGGTAAAATTTTCAATTCACCTTATTGGTTCAGGTACTTTCTATCTCAATTTCACCGCGACAAATTTGCAAACATCGAAACAGATACCACAACCAATGCATTTCTCTTCGATGATAAAATGAGGCTGCCGCGGCTGGCCTACAATAGCATTGGATGGACATTTACGCAAACAGGCCACACAACCTATACAATGGTCGACATCAATATAAAACAGCCTGAGTTCCTTACAAACGCCTGCCCGGCATTTGCGGTCGAAAACATGTTCTTCAAATTCTTCCCTGAACCATTTCATGGCACTGAGCAGCGGATTGGGCGCTGTTTGTCCCAGCCCGCATAATGATGTATCCCTGATTACTTCTGATAAATCAGCAAGCTGCATGATGCCTTTAAATCTTTCGAGAACTTCGTATCCCGATTCTCCGGTAGGTCTGCGTGTAATATTTTCTAGAATTTCGTGAATGCGCCTGGTGCCTTCTCGGCAGGGAATACATTTACCACAGCTTTCCTTTTGCAGGAAATTCATAAAAAACTTGGCTATATCCACCATGCAGGTATCTTCATCCATCACAATCATTCCCCCTGATCCAATTATGGCTCCTTTTTCCCATAAGGACTCATAGCCAACCGGCAGATCGAGTTGACTTGCCGGGAGACAGCTTCCTGAAGGTCCGCCAATTTGCACTGCCTTAAACTCTTTTCCATCCTTAATACCACCCGCAATTTTATAGATTATATCCCCTATTTTGGTTCCCATCGGAACTTCAACCAGACCGGTTATCATGGCTTTCCCTGATATTGCGAAAACTTTGGTTCCCCGGGCTTCGGCAAAACCAATCTCGTTAAACTGAAGCGGCCCGTAACGTAGGATAAATGGTATATTTGCCAGGGTCTCAACATTGTTTATTACTGTTGGTTTCCCAAAAAGGCCTTCTATTGCAGGGTAAGGAGGTTTAGGGCGAGGCATGCCTCTTTTCCCTTCAATACTGTTTATCAAAGCAGTTTCTTCACCACAAACAAATGCACCGGGGCCTCGTACCAGCATTATTTTCAGATCAGTACCGCTGTCAAAAATATTATACCCCAGAAATCCGTATTCTTTCAGCTGGTTAATGGCCTGGTTGAGCATGAAATAAGCCTGGCTATACTCATCCATTACATAAATATAAGCTTTGGTGGCACCAATCGCGTAGGCCGCAATTGCAATTCCCTCGAGCAACAGATACGGGTCGCCTTCAATAACGGCGCGATCCATAAATGCCCCGGGGTCGCTTTCAGCTGCATTGCAAATAAGGTATTTCTGATCGCTTACAGCATTATGAGCCATTTCCCATTTCTCACCTGTGTGATACCCTCCACCACCTCTGCCCCGAAGTCCGCTCTGGGAAACAATTTCACATATCTTTTCGCCGGTGTAATTCCGTATGCATTTCAGGTAAGTCTGGTAGCCGCCCCGGGCCAAATAATCGGTAATTGAATCGGGATTGCTGATGCCACAGTTGGCCAGCACAATACGGTGCTGATATTTAAAAAATGGCAACTCGCTGATATTCGCAACATTTTCCCAACGGTTGTGCCTCTTATTTTCGAATTGCCCCAGCACGTGATCGTCAGGCACCTCGCTGTTAAAAATATCATCGAATATTGGCTCAACAAGTTCGTGGGTTATATTATGGAACGAAATGCGGGCCTTGCCTGGAAGTTGGATATCCACGATAGGCTCGTAGGTACAGAGCCCAATACAACCCACCTGCACAATTTCGGCCTGAATATTCTTTTCATAAAGATATCGGTTAATCGCAGCCAGGGTATCATCAGCGCCGGCAACTTTACCGCAGGTACCCGAACCAATATACACAACAGGCCGTGTAACCGTTTCGTGCCTGATAAGAGCCAGGTAATCAACGATCTCCTTCTGGCTGAGGTCTGCTTTAGCGGCAAGCACTTTTTCAGTAAAAAATTGTTTCTCGTCCATGGAGCAGTACCTGGTTTAAATGGTGTTTTTATAGTGATCAATAATCAGGGCAATGTCGGGTATGCTGATAGCGGTTTTAAATTCGCCATTTACATTTATTACCGGTGCCGATCCACAAGCGCCCATACAACTTACGGCTTCGAGGCTAAAACGTCCGTCGCGTGTTGTATTGCCTTCCTTAATGTTCAACACCCTTTCTACTTCACGTAATATTCCCGACGAACCATGCATATGGCAGGAAGTGCCACGGCAAACTTTTATATGGAACCGGCCCTTTTGAACAAACCGGAACTGATCGTAAAAAGTGGCAATGCCATATACTTTGCTGGACGGAAGCTTGATATGTTGCCCAACCTTAAGTATGGCTTCTTCATTCAGATATCCATATTCAATCTGAATGTCCTGGAGCAATGGCAAAAGGGCTTCGCGCGATCCGGCTTTGTACCTGCTGATGATTTCGTCGAGGGTGGCCTGCATTGGATTAAATGTAGTTTATGTAGATAGCTGACTACAAAAATAATGTTTTGCATATTAAAAAACAGAATAGTTGTTAAAAAAATAACAATGTTATTCTGTTAACAGTTGATTTTGATATACAATTAATTCTATATTTGTTTTCTGAATTACTTTTACAGCCTTAAAACTTAAAATTACAGGCTTTTAATCACATGGAACCTAACAGAAAAAAAGAAGTAGTTATTTGTTTGGGAAGTTCGTGCTTTGCCAGGGGCAATAAGCAATTGGTTAAAATTGTAAATGATTACATCCGCGACAGGAACCTGTTGAACGAGGTGCGTTTTCATGGCGAAAGATGCTTCGGGCAATGCGCCATCGGGCCTTCTCTGAAACTGGATGGTATAATTAAAGAACGGCTCGACGAAGAAAGCGTGATTGCCATACTCGACGATTTTTTTAAATCGGTTGAACTGTAAAGTTTTTAGAATGGAAACATTCAGATTTTCAGTAAATTAGCTGCTGGGATTAATTCAGATATTTCAGCAGACAGAACTCTTAAAAAGGTTAAATTGTACTTCACTATCAGTTACCATTAAGCAGGAAAAAGATGCAGGCACCACTTGTGTTTATAGAAGAAGATAAATGTAAAATATGTTACGCATGTATGCGGGTGTGCCCGGTTAAAGCCGTTGTGCTTCGCCCATCAAGCGACATTCCTTACATTGAGCCCGATAAATGTATTGGTTGCGGGAGTTGCCTCGAAGTGTGCCATCCCGGCGCCATCAGATATTATGATAGCAAACCGGCTGTTGATAATTTAATAAAATCAGAATTTAAAGTCGCTGCACTTGTTGACCCAAGCATATCTGCCGAATTTGATGACATTACTGACTACCGGAAGTTTGTCAGGATGCTGCACGAAATGGGTTTCGACTATGTTCATGACATTGCTTTTGGGGTCGACCTGGTTGCTAAAGAATATAATGAGCTGGTATCGAACTTTTTAGGTAAATATTATATCCTGGCCAATTGCCCGCCCATTGTTTCGCTGATTGAAAAATATTTCCCACAATTGATCGATAATATTGCGCCTATCGTGAATCCAATGATTGCTAATGCCAAGGTATTAAAGGAGTTGTATGGCCCGGATATCAAAGTGGTTTTTATCGGTCCATGTATAGGCGCCAAAGAAGAAGCGGATCGGTTTTCGGGCGATGCGCATGTAGACGAAGTACTCACTTTTACTGAGCTTCGCGAAATGTTCGATCAGCATGGCATTAAGGAAAGCACCATTGAATTTTCGGAATTCGATGAACCCAGGGGATATAAAGGGTACCTGTACCCGATCAGTACCGGTATCATACAGGCAGCGGGGCTCACCCACGACCTGTTGTCAGGAACCGTGGTTACCGCCGACGGTAAAGACCGTATACTGGCAGCCATCAACCAGTTTGAGCAAGGCATAGATTATATTCAGAAACATTTCAATATGTTTTACTGCGAAGGATGTATGATGGGCCCCGGTATGAAGCCGGGCGGTAAAAAATACAACCGGCAAACCCTCACCAGGGATTATGCTTCGAAGCGATTGAAAAATTTTAACATGGCCCGCTGGAATACCGATCTGAAACAATTTCAGCATATTGAACTGAAACGCGATTTTAAGGCGAACGATCAGCGGCTCCCGGCCCCTCCGGAAGAAAAAGTTGAAGAAGTTCTCAAAATAATTGACAAAAACGGTAGTGCCGATAACCTGGGGTGCAAAGCCTGCGGATACGAAAGCTGCCGTGATTTTGCCATTGATGTAGCCAACGGCATCACGCGTCCGGATATGTGCATCATGCACTCCATCAAAAGCAAACAGGATTATATCCGCTCTCTGAAACAAACAAACGATAAACTTGCAAAAACGCAGCAAGCCTTACAAAATTCCGAAAAAAGAGCACTTGCTGAAAAACAGGTTGCCCAGGAAGCACTGGAAACTACGCAGACTATGCTTCACAAACTGCCCACCGCTGTTGTGATTGTAGACGAAAACATGAAGATTATCGGGTCGAACGAGAGTTTTGTTGCCATTCTCGGTGAGGAAGCTTACGAAATAAATGAAATTATTCCAGGCCTTATTGGCGCCGACCTCAAAACCCTGCTTCCGGTTCAGTTTTATAAGTTGTTTGCCTACGTGGTAACCAGCAACGATGATGTGGTAGGTAGGGATGTGCGGTTAAACGATAACCTGCTGAATGTTACCATTTTTTCAATTAAGAAGAACAAAATTGTTGGTGCGGTAATCAGGGATATGCAAAACCCGGAAGTGCGAAAAGAAGAAGTAATAAACCGTGTAACCGAAGTTATTGAGCAAAACCTCGACCTTGTGCAGCAAATAGCATTCCTGCTGGGTGAAGGCGCAGCCAAAACCGAGAAAATGCTCAATTCAATTATCGAATCGCATAAAAACAAAGAATAAACCATTCTTAATTTTTAGCTTTTAATAGGGATGTGGAAAATTTCAAAAGTTTGAGTGCTGTGGATCTTCAATGTTGCAGTTTTTATGCCAGCTTGAATTAAAACGTAGGTTGTGGTTCCGGGCTCAGATGGCTGATGTATTCAAATTACCAGACTTAAGCAAAGTAATATCAGATAAATACTACCAGAATAAAGCATTACCAATCCATGAGTGACGGGCAGTTTTATGTTGAAGTAAATGTTGTGCAGAAAAACCACGACCAGGAAAGAATTTGTGGTGATAAGTTCCTCTCACAACGCATATACGAAGAGAACAGGATCATAGCTGTGCTTTCTGATGGCATGGGGCATGGTGTTAAAGCCAGTATGCTTTCGACACTCACGGCCACCATGGCATTAAAATTCGCCGAAGAGCATAAAGATGTACGCAAAATTGCAGAAATCATCATGAACACCCTGCCTGTGTGCAGTGAGCGACAGATGAGCTACTCAACCTTTACCATTGTTGACATCGACATCGACGGCGAAACCCGCATCCTTGAATATGATAACCCGCAAACTGTGGTACTTCGCGGAAATACGCAGATAAACCCGGGATGGCAATATATTACCATGGATTCGGAAAGGAATGCCGGCAAAGAACTGAGAACCTGCTCATTCAGGCATCAGAAGGAAGACCGCATTATCATCTGTTCCGATGGGGTACCTCAATCGGGAATGGGAAGCCCGAAATACCCATTCGGATGGGGCATTGAAAACCTTGAGCAGTATGTTATACAACTTGTGACTTCGGACCTGACCATTTCGGCCACACAACTGGCAGCTAAAGTTGTTAATATGGCTAACCTGAATGATGTTTATAAACCCAAGGACGATACCTCGTGTGCCGTAATATATTTCCGTGAGCCCCGTAAACTGTTGCTCTGCACAGGTCCTCCATACGAAGAGGTGAACGACACCGAATTGGGTGAAGCGGTGGGACAATTCGAAGGAAAAAAAATAATCTGCGGCGCTACTACCGGCGATATTGTTTCGCGGCAACTCGGCGTACCCATTATTGACAGTTTCGAATTTGACGATCCCGACCTGCCGCCACTTTCGTTTATGGAAGGCATCGACCTGGTTACAGAAGGAATTCTGACACTTGGGAAAGTTTCGGATTTATTAAAAAAATATTCGCCCAGGCTCAAGATCGGGAAAGGACCCGCCGACCAGATTGTCAGGCTACTGCTCGACAGCGATGAAATTCATTTTATCATTGGAACCCGCATCAATATTGCCCACCAGGATCCAAACCTGCCTGTTGACCTCGAAATAAGGCGTACTGTGGTGAAACGCATCAAGCGTACACTTGAAGAAAAATTCCTGAAAGAAGTAAAAATCAGGTATATATAAGACTACAACTTCCGGTCTTTTCTTTTCTTTGCCTGTGCTTTCAGCTGGTTTTGATTTACCCTGAACAGCACAATTTCACGAATAAGGTCAAATGGGATCGGCTCATCAATGGAAAACTGAACCGTGCCTTTTGAAAGTTTATATCTCGCGAGTTTATCTTTAAAATTTTCGATACCAGCAGCACCCGGGTAAAAACCAATGTGATTTTTATACGCTGCATAATGAACCAGGTTGCCATGTAACTTGAAGGTAGGGATGCCATAACTGATGGTTTCTTCGGCCTCGGGAACCAAATCGCGTATGGCCTGCCGGAGTTGCTGAAGTATTAGCTGAACCTGAGGCGGGAACAATGAAATATATTCGTCAGCGTCTTTATATTCGTTCATTTGCGGTTTATTTATTGTTCAGGATACAGTTTCAGCCACTCAGAACAATCCATTTTCGTTTATAACTTCCTCGGGTGGTGCTTGCGCCAGGTCCCACAGTTCGACGATTTTGTTTTTTTCGAACCTGAAAAAATGAACCAGGGCAATACCAGGTTCACCAGGGTACACCGTTACTTTTGAATACACCGCCACCCGGTTTTCTTCGGCTATGGCAAACTGAATTTCCAGTTCCTTGGCGGGTAGATTTACCGCGCTTTCGTCCATGGCTGCTTTCAGCGAATCAGCATCCCCTTTGAAGAATATATTATGGTGCCGGAAACCGCGTGCTACATGTAATTCGAATGCTTCATCTACCAGTCCTTTTGCTGTAAGTTGCAGAAACTGGATGGCTGCATCCTTAAGTGTGTTGCCGGTTAAATTCATAAAAAAAAGGTTTGTACAGGGGAAAATTAAATTAACTGTTGAAGTTGAAAAAGGTTTGGTAGCAACTCATTTGCACGCACTTATTTACAACTGAAAATAGATACTCAAACGCAAAGCTATTGAATATTTACAAAAGAACCGGGAGCCAAAAACCTTGACCAGTACAGTTTTCAAAGATAAATTAAAATCATACTCAAGGTTTCAAATTCAAAAAAATCAGGCTGTTGCCCTTCACCAAACCGGCAGACCCGGATAAACTTAGCAAAACCAGTTGTTTCCGACTGGCAGCACAGCTCCAATAAATTTATCCGCTACAGGAGTTCACTTTCAATAATTATTTATATTTTTACCTATCTTAACAAAACAAGTTGGCTGGTTTTTAACCGGAACAGAAATTATTGATTTGCAATTATCTACAACCCTGCTTTGAAAAAAATTGAACTTAATATTGTTGGTCTGAGTTATAGCCAGGCCCAATCAAATTCATATGCCCTGGTATTGGGCGAAGTTTATGGCAAACGGCGTTTACCCATTGTCATCGGGCATTATGAAGCACAGGCCATAGCGCTTGAGCTGGAGAAAATGAAACCTTCGCGCCCGCTTACCCACGATTTGTTTTACAATTTCGCTAAAACATTCGGAATCAATATCGTGGAGGTTATGATCACCAAATTTCACGAAGGTATTTTTTACGCTACCCTGATGTGCGATAATGGTGTTGTTATCAACGAAATAGATTCACGAACATCCGATGCCGTGGCATTATCCATCAGGTTTCGTTGCCCTATATTTACTACCGAAGAAATCATGTCGGCTGCAGGCATACTTTTCGAAGATGAAGAACCTGCCATTGAAACTGCCGACGAAAGCACTGCCGACGAACCGATTTCTGCACTCAGAAGCCTCGGCCTTGCTGAACTGGAAGCAGAACTGCAGCAAGCTGTTGATGACGAAGATTACGAAAGGGCTTCGCTGATCCGCGACGAAATCAAAAAAAGAAAATAGCAAGCAGTTTTTTAACTTGTAATCAGAACCGCTATCCCAGGAAGATAAGAAGGGTAAAATCCATATAACCCAGGCCTGGCAGTTTAGCAGTATCACTAAATAAATCTCAAAACCCACGTTATGAATATCAAACTACGCTTAACTGTAATGAGTTTCCTGCAATTTTTTGTTTGGGGAGCATGGATGATGACACTTGGCCATTACGGATTTGTAGAAAAACAATGGAATGGAGCAGAATTCGGATTAGTTTTTTCTACGATGGGCTTTGCCTCTATTATTATGCCCACTTTATTCGGAATTATTGCTGATAAATGGAAGGCAAATTATGTATATGCCATACTACACCTGCTTTTTGGATTGACAATGTGTTTCCTGCCATTGATCAATGCGCCAATTCCTTTTTTCTGGCTCCTATTAATTGCAATGAGTTTTTATATGCCAACCATTGGCCTTAATAACTCCATTGGTTTCAGTGTCTTAAAAGATGATGGTAAAGATCCGATTACCTATTTCCCACCGATACGTGTATGGGGAACAGTTGGCTTTATAGTTGCAATGTGGGTAACAAATGTTTTTACAAAAGAATGGGGCTTTGGACAAAGTATCAAGATTTCATTTATTATTTCAGCCATTTTTGCATTTATATTATCATTGTTTTCTTTCTTCTTTTTACCTGTAATCAAAAAGAAAGATGATAAATCTGGTGCAAAAAAGACCTTAACCCAAAAGCTGGGGCTGGAAGCTTTTATTTTGTTCAAGCAAAAGAAAATGGCACTGTTTTTTGCTTTCAGTTTATTACTTGGAGGCGCATTGCAATTAACCAATGCTTACGGCGACAGTTTTTTACAAGATGCAACTGTATTTCCAAAAGGTGAGCTCATTAACAATTTCTCGACCATAATTCTTTCAATTTCGCAGATTTCTGAAACGATGTTTATCCTTGCAATTCCATTCTTTATGAAAAGGTTTGGTATTAAAAAAGTTATGCTTTTTAGTATGATGGCCTGGGTGCTACGTTTTGGGTTATTTGGAATAGCAGAAAATTCAACTGTTGGCTTTATTCTTATTATAACTTCATGCATTATTTATGGTATGGCTTTTGACTTTTTTAATATTTCAGGAGCATTGTTTGTTGAGCAAAACACTGATTCGAAAATACAATCTTCGGCACAAGGCGTTTTTATGCTTATGACTAACGGAGTAGGCGCAGTACTAGGAAATCTGATAGCGGGATTAGCAATAGCCAAATGGTTTGAAGACCCGATAACTCATGTAAAAAACTGGCCGGGAATCTGGATATCCTTCGCATTATATGCATTGGTTGTTACAATTGCATTTGCATTGATATTTAAACACAAGCATGATCCAAAGGCACTGGAAAAATTTGTACATTAAAAAAGCCTGGCAATTGAACCGGGGCCGTAAGGCCCTGGTCTGAAGTAAATAAGTAGTAAAAACCATCAGATCTTTTATCCCATCAATGAAACAATACCACGATTTATTAAAACATGTACTCGAAAATGGTGTAAAAAAGGAAGATCGTACCGGTACCGGCACCATCAGCGTGTTTGGATACCAGATGCGTTTTAACCTGGCAGAAGGATTTCCGGCACTTACCACCAAAAAGCTTCATCTGCGTTCAATCATCCACGAGCTGCTCTGGTTTTTGAAAGGCGACACCAATATAAAATACCTTCACGATCATAAGGTCTCCATATGGGACGAATGGGCAGATGCTGATGGAAACCTGGGGCCTGTATATGGCTACCAATGGCGGTCGTGGCCTGCTGCCGACGGCACCTACATCGACCAGGTGAGCCAGGTAATTGAAACCATTAAAAACAACCCCGACTCAAGACGTATCATTATCAGTGCCTGGAATGTAGGCATGATAAAAGATATGGCGCTTCCCCCCTGCCACCTGCTCTTCCAGTTTTATGTTGCCAACGGAAAACTCTCGTGCCAGCTTTACCAGCGTAGTGCCGATATTTTCCTGGGCGTGCCTTTTAACATTGCATCGTATGCCTTGCTAACCTTGATGATTGCACAGGTGACCGGCCTTGAGCCAGGTGATTTTGTACACACTTTAGGCGACGCTCATATCTACCTGAACCACACAGATCAGGTGAACCTGCAGCTTTCGCGCGACTTCAGGCCACTTCCGGTAATGAAAATAAACCCGGATGTGAAAGACATTTTTAATTTTACTTACGAAGATTTTGAACTCACCGGCTACGATCCGCACCCTGCTATCAAGGCACCTGTGGCAGTTTAAGCTGAGTGAATATCACCAAGCAGTAAGTGAAAAAGGAAAAAGGAAAAGGAAAAGTGAATGGAGAAAGAGGAAATGATTTACGATTTGCGATTTTCAAATTAAAATGCACCAAGCACCAAACACCAAGCACCACACACTAAGCACTAAGCACTAAGCACTAAGCACTAAAAAAATGAAACCAATCTCCATCATAGTTGCCATTGCAAAGAACCACGCTATAGGTAAAGATAACCAGTTGTTGTGGCATATTCCGGCTGATTTAAAAAGGTTTAAAAAACTGACTACCGGCCATACCATTGTTATGGGAAAGCGAACCTTTTATTCGCTGCCGTTGAGACCTTTGCCAAACCGGCACAGCATTGTTATTACCGATATTGAAGGCGAGCAGATTGAAGGCTGCACCATGGCTTACTCCATTGCCGAAGCCATTGAAAAAATGGATAACGACAAGGAAAATTTTATTATAGGTGGTGGTTCAGTATACCGGCAGTTTCTGCCTTATGCTCAGCAATTATATTTAACTATTGTAGAAAAAGACTTTGATGCCGATACTTTCCTGGAAATCGACCTGTCGGACTGGGAAGTGATTGAGCGCGAAGATCATCCGGAAGAAGAACTACCTTACTATTATATTAATCTGAAAAGAAAATAGGGAGATGGATGTTTGATGTCGGATGTCGGATGTCGGATGTCGGATGTCGGATGTCAGATGTCGGATGTCGGATTGAGGATTGAGGATTGCGCCTGCCTGACTGCGTCAGCGGCATTGCGGATTGTTAATGTCGAATGTTAGACGTCTGATGTTGAATGTCGGAACCCGGAAACCCAGAATATAGTTTTACACCTTATACCTTACATCTTACAACTTACACCTTTCAACTTACACCTTTCAACTTACACCTTTCAACTTACACCTTTCAACTTACAACTTCCTCTGCTTCAGCCCCAGGAGTAAGCTATACGTGTAAATTCCCAAACCAATCCAAACAAGACCAAAGCTGATCATATAAGCTGAATGAAATGTTTCTCCAAAAATAAAAATGCCAATCAGCAGTTGGACGGTAGGCGATAAATACTGAATAAAGCCCAGAGTTGATAATGGAACCCGTGTAGCAGCAATCCCAAACCAGAACAGCGGTAAGGCAGTAATTGGTCCGCCAAGCATGAGCAGAAAATCTGTAAGCCGCGAAACATGACCGAATGAGCCACTACCCAGGGTATTCATATGCCACAGGCACCAAAGTGCAACCGGCGCCAGCAGTAAAGTTTCGACCATAAGTCCGGGCATGGATTGCAGGTTAGCTTTTTTGCGCAGCAAACCGTATAATCCGAACGAAAAAGCGAGTACCAGCGATATTACCGGCAGCCTGCCGTAATGCCAGCTCAGGAATGCTACGCCGGCAAAAGCAAATGTAACTGCAATAAGCTGTATACGCGATAATCGTTCCTTCAGAAAAATAACTCCCAACAAAATATTTACAATGGGATTGATATAATACCCTAGGCTCGAATCGACAATATGATTGTTGTTAACAGCCCAGATGTAAGTAAACCAATTCAATCCGATCAGCGCTGCAGTGAGCACCAATATACCCAATGTGCGGGGTGAGGTAAAGTATTGCAGGAACAGTTTCTCGCGCCGCCAGGCCAGGATCAGCAACAGGAAAATCATCGACCAGATTATACGATGTGCCAGTATCTGCTGTGGAGGAACGGATAACAGCATTTTCCAGTACAAAGGGAAAATACCCCATGCCCCATAACTGACCAGCGCATACATCAGCCCTGTTTTATACACTTTTTGTTGTTCGGCAGATATACTCATTTACAAAATTTGTCGCAAAAGTACAACTATACGCTGTAGCACCAAATTAATACCCATAAATAAGCCTAAATAACAATAGAGAGATTTAAGAATTTAATCTCAAATCTGTTTTATGATTTGCAGGTTTTGGCAGGCTTTTCAAATCAACCAGGCCGGATCAGATGTGCATCCAAAACGCTATTAATCATTATAAGTGGGTTAATACAACATCATAATAGTTCTTGCACGAATTGATTTTTTAATTAACCAAACTTTTGGAGGCTTTTACAGTTTAATACCTGATAAAAAAATAAACCATAAGGATGGCTTGTAATTTTCGGACCAAAGCCTGTAATTCTGGTGTTTAAACATGAGCACGATGGACAATCCCAAAACCCTTTCGCAGACGGAACAAACAGAACTGACGGCTGTATTAGAGAAACGATTCGACGAAAACATGAGCCGTCATAAAGGTATTGCATGGGCCGATGTATTGAAAAAGATTGAATCCAATACAGAAAAGCTATATTCACTCCTCGCCATGGAACAAACCGGTGGCGAACCCGATGTGATTAATTTAAACCCCGGTAAAGGTGAATTTGCTTTTGTGGATTGTGCAGCTGAAAGCCCGAAAGGACGCCGGAGTCTTTGTTACGACCGCATGGCGCTGGAGTCGCGCAAGGAAAACAAACCCTTGAACAATGTTTTGGATATGGCTGAAACCATGGGTATTGAATTGCTAGATGAAGCGCAATACCGTACTTTACAATCCTTTGGAACTTTTGATACCAAAACATCGAGCTGGATACTAACCCCACCTTCCATACGGGAACTGGGCGGCGCTATTTTTGCCGATTTCCGGTATGGTGCCGTGTTTGTTTATCACAATGGTGCCGAATCGTATTATGCTGCCAGGGGATTCAGAGGCATGTTAAAAATCTGATCGACTTTCAGGTACTCTTTAATTTAACGTGAGTCCGATATAAAAAAGTCAAAAGTGATTGAGAATAAGGTTGGATTTAAGTTTATTCTTCTTGTTATTAAGGTTTTAAAATCAAAAAAAATAAGATTAATATTTGCTTCAACCTTAGTATATTTTTACAACCTTAGTAAAATTAAACACAAAGATAGAATCCAACCTTATTACCTTATAGATTTTGAACATTATATAGAATTGTCCGACCAGTTTTTATAGAACTCGCGTTAATTTATATCCTGAAATTCATAAAACCCAATAGTTTTGGTGCCCTTACAAAAGGGATCACCTGCAAATTGCATTTGCAAGAAAATCCCGGTATAAAAAATATACTCACCTACTATTTCGAAATCGCCTTTCATCTTGTTCGGGTCCTTTTCTGTATCTTTGCGGTTTTCATACCGTCTTTAGATACTTTTTATGGATTTTAAAGCTACTGAATACACACTGAAATCACTGGTTACAGGCGAACTTTTTGAAGATACAGGATGGATGCTCGATGCGCCCGGCCAAACCAAACCGGGACTGATCAGAGCCATCTACAAACACAAACAGATGAATCCAAAAGATTCATCCTATGGTATTTACCGCTTTGCTGACTGGTTGCCAATCAGCCGGATGCTACAGGGTTCATCGGCCCCAACTACATACAAAAGCGATGGCCTGGCTGCACACCTGGGGCTCAAAAATTTATACATCACGTTTAGCGGGTACTGGCCCGAAAAAGGCGCCAACATGACTACCTGTTCGTTTAAGGAAACAGAAGCTTATGCTGTGTGTGGCCGGCTCAATCCCAACCAGGGCAAAATCCTGGTAGTAGCTTCGGCAGGCAATACTGCGCGTGCTTTCGCCAAGGTATGTTCCGAAAACAATATTCCGCTGCTGCTGTGCGTACCCGAAGATAACCTGGATGCACTGTGGTTCGAAAAACCGCTTAATCCATGTGTAAAACTGATAGCTTCGCGTACCGGGAGCGATTATTTTGATGCCATACACCTCTCGAACCTGGCTTGCCAGTGCCAAGGTTTTATTGCCGAAGGCGGCGCAAAAAATGTTGCCCGTCGCGATGGAATGGGCACTACCATGATTTCAGCGACCACTTTTATAGGCGAAATTCCCGATTATTATTTCCAGGCAGTGGGCAGCGGCACCGGTGCAATAGCAGCCTGGGAAGCTAACCTGCGGTTGATTGAAGATGGCCGTTTCGGGAATAAACTGATGAAACTGATGGTTTCGCAAAACCGGCCTTTCATTCCTATGATGAATGCCTGGAAAGCCAACTCGCGCGATATGCTCCATTTCGACGATGAGACTGCCCGCAAGGAAGTTGAAATTATTGATGCAAAGGTACTCTCGAACCGTAAACCACCTTATCCGCCGGCAGGAGGACTTTTTGATGCACTCACCGAAACCGGTGGCGATGTACTGGCAACCACAAACGAAGAGTTACGCGAAGCTGCAGCTCTTTTCCTGCAGCTCGAAGGCAACGATATTCACCCGGCTTCGGCTGTTGCAGTCGCTTCGCTTATACAGGCTGTAAAAGAAAACCGGCTGGAACCTGATGCGATCATAATGCTTAACATCACCGGTGGTGGCGAAGAACGTATGAAAAAAGGTAAAACACTGCATTACCTCACCCCTTCCGAAGTGTTTGATATAAATCCTGCATTTGAAAATGTACAGGCAGCACTCCGCAAATTATTTGTTTAAATGGACAGTGAAATTGTAGGTATTATAGCCGGGGCATTATCGTGTACTACGTTTTTGCCGCAGGTTATCAAAACCTGGAAATCGAAATCGACCAAGGATGTGTCGCTTACCATGTTCCTGATTGCATCGCTGGGAACCGCATTATGGCTGGTTTATGGCATACTGATACACAGCATCTCCATTATCGGGACCAATATTGTGGTTTTGTTTTTCTCGCTTACCATGCTGTGGCTGATATTCAGATACAGTAGGAAAAAGTAAATTGCAAACAAAATCCTTCAACCACGCATCTACCTCACGGGGTAAATATTTTCAGCTTTATCCGGTTCAAAAAAATATCAACTTATTCGCTTATCCGATTTTTCGAAAAAGAAAAACCTGGCAAGCATATAAGTA
Organism: uncultured Bacteroidales bacterium; assembly: GCA_937965665.1. Lineage (GTDB taxonomy): Bacteria > Bacteroidota > Bacteroidia > Bacteroidales > UBA4417 > UBA4417. The sequence goes on along the minus strand of CALCJE010000279.1, from coordinate 4,249 downwards.
AATCAGGAAAGCACATTGCAGACAATACCAAATTACGGCTAAACATGAAACGCATGAAGTCAAAAATCAGCATCTCTTTTCTGATGATAATGCTTTTTATGTCATTTGGCGTCTATGCCGGTATTTCTCATATCGGGCGAAATGATAGCCTTAAATTAAAATTAGCCCAGGAGAACCTGGATGTAAATGTTCGTATAAATATATTAAATTCATTAATAACTGCTTACTGGAATATTGCGCCCGATAGCAGCCTGTATTATGGGAATGAGGCGCTAAACCTGTTGGAACAGGTAAATAATGACACCCTTAAAGCCGAAGTTTTGGAAAATATAGGTGTTGCGCATTTCTATAATACCACCTACGAATCAGCGCTTTCTTATCTTTACAAGGCCCTTGCCATTGTGCAACGCATCGACGATAAAAACAAAACTGGTATCATTTATAACAGCATTGGTAACCTCTTCTATTCGCTGAATAATAATACCAAAGCGATGGAATACTATACCAGATCGCTTGAAATAACGGAAAAACTGGGTAACCGGAAAATGGTTGCAAGCACCTTGATTAACATGGGAAGCTTGCTGAATGAGAATGGGCAAAATGAAAAGGCATACGAAGTGCTGAAAAGATCAGTAAAAATATCAGAACAGTTGAAAGACTCTGCTGCTTTGAGTACTGCACTTAACAACCTGGCACTTGTATACAAATCGAACAACAATTTTGAAAAGGCCCTGGAGTACAACCAAAGGGCTTTGGATATCAGTTTAAAAATGAATAATTTTTGGAAAATTGCCTATATCTCTAATTCAATAGGCGAAATATACCTTATTCAGAAAAAGTATGAAAAAGCCGAATATTATTTAAAACAAGGCCTGGCCTATTCAAAAAAAATAGGAACGCTTGATATCATGATGAACAGTTACAGGTCGCTCACTTTTTATTATAGCGCCATAGGTAACAACAAACAGTTTATTAACTATTTTCAGAAATATGATGCTGTAAAAGACAGCATTCTTACAACTCAGAATATGCATTCCATTGCAGAAATGCAGGTAAAATATGAAACTGAGCAAAAAGAAAAAGAAAATGCGCTTCAGAAAGTGCAGATAGCCAGGGAGAAAGGCTTACGTAATTCATTTATTTTTACAACGCTGCTCATTCTGATAGTAGTTATATTTCTATTCAGCCGTTACAGGATAAAAAATGAATTAAATCTTAAACTTGAATCGAAAGTAGAGATGCGTACAGCTGACCTGCTGAATAACCAGCGCAAATTAAAAGAGGCGCAGCGCATCGGCAAATCGGGAAGCTGGGATTGGGACCTGGTTAACAACCATTTAGACTGGTCGGACGAGCTTGAAAAAATATTTGAAGTACCTCCCGGACAAAAACTTACCCTGAAACACCTGATCAGTTGTATACATCCTGATAACCGGCAAGTATTCATTGATGCTTTCCGAAAAAAATTTGATCCGAATCAGAAATTCATCTATGATTTTAACCTGACCCTTCCCAGTTATCAGAAGAAGTTCCTTACCCTGCAATGGGAAATCACTAAGAACAAAAACGAGATACCCGTTTTAATGCAGGGTACCATTCAGGATATTACCGAAAGGAAACAGGCGGAAATTGCCCTGCGCGATAGTGAAGAACTTTATAGGAAGCTCATAGGAGCTTTGCCTGATCCGGTTATTCAAACTGATATTGAGGGGAATATCACCTTTGCAAGTGCCCAGAGCACCAGGCTTTTTAATGTATCCAATAATGAAGAATTACTGGGCACAGGGTTACAACAATGGGTTGCCGACAGCGATAAGAATAAAATTAAGAAATGCTTGTCAGATTTCATTAACAACAATGGAGAGCCTGATGCCCAATTCTTATTCAGGCGAAAGGATGCAACCATTTTCCCGGGTGAAATGAAAATAGCCGCAGTATATTTTCCCGACGGAAATACCCGGGGGCTTATTGTTGTGATCAGGGATGTAACTGACCGATTGCTTGTAGAGCAGCGAATATTGCGAAATACCATTGAAACAGAGGAACGGGAACGAACACGTTTTTCTGAAGATCTTCATGATGGCATAGGGCCTTTGCTATCGGCAGTTAAAATCCATCTTGAGCTCATCAGTGCCCGTGTTGGCAACCCGGCAGAACAACAGAAGTTTATTGAAATGACCAATGAACTGCTCGACGATTCCATCAGAAGTACCCGCGAAATTGCCAACAACCTCACGCCTAACCTGCTCAACGATTTCGGTTTAAATGAAGCCTTGATAGTTTATGTAAATAAAATAAATAAAACAGGCGCCATTCAGATTGATCTTCAAATTGCAAAAAATATGCACCGCCCGCAGCCGCATATTGAGGCCGCATTTTACCGCATACTTTGCGAACTCATTAATAACACGCTGAAACATGCTTCAGCAACCAACATCAAAATTGAGATCTCCGAAAACCAAAACCATCTGCTCGTTTATTACATGGATAATGGCCGTGGATTTAATGTTCAGCAAATGATGAATTCGAAAAACAAAGGACTGGGGTTATCCAACGTTTTAAGCCGTATTAAATCAATTAATGGCTCTTATAATTTCCATTCCGAAGAAGGAAAGTTTTTCGAAGCTACTTTTGATGTGGATTTTACAGAAATTAATGCACTTACCTCGACCAATTTTTGAGATTTTACTTACTTTGCCCAGTAAAGTCAGAACTGCAAGAAAAATACTTTCCTGAAATTAATACAGTCATTTTTTGTACCAGGGAAAGTATATTCAGCCGCTTAAAACACCAGTCATAAAGGAATATTCATCGGTAATGAAGTGAAAACTACTATTTTTAAAATCCCAAAACTGGTGTTTGTACCATTAAAACTGATATGGACAGATACTGAACGAAGTTCGGTTGAAAAAATGAATACCTGCGCTTAAGTCATCCACTTGCCTGAACAAACCAATACTTGTAAAAACAACTATAACCATGAAAATTTACCAGATTTTTCTAGTTGACGATCACCCGATTTTCCTGCGGGGACTTTCCCTGATGCTGAATGAAATCAGCGACTTTAAGGTAATCGGTGAAGCAGGTAATGGCATCGAATTTCTTAATGCTATAAAAACGGTAAAACCTGATGTAGTACTCATGGACATCAAAATGCCGGAATTAAATGGAATTGAAACAACTAAAAAAGCCCTGCAGCTGTATCCCGACCTGAAGGTAATAGCCCTTACTATGTTTGGCGAACCCAAATACCTGAACCTGATGGCAATTGCCGGCGCCCTGGGTTTTCTGCAAAAAAGTATAACCCGCGACGAACTGGAAAAAGCAGTTCGGTTGGTATCGGGCGGACAAGCCTATTTTTCGAAAGAAGTATTTGCTGACCTGTCGGCTTCGGGGAGTACTGCCGGATCAATTGCTTTAAGCCAGCCATACGATCGTTTAACAGAACGCGAAACAGACGTACTGAAATATATTGTTATGGGCCTCTCAGCCCAGGAAATAGCCGAAAGAATGTTTCTGAGCCCCCGTACTGTTGAGGGACATCGCTCAAACCTGATTAGTAAGACTGGCACACGAAATGTAGTAGACCTGGTAATTTTCGCAATCCGGAATAAACTGGTAGAAATATAAAATCAACCGCAGAGTTAATTTATATTTCAGAATGCCAACAATGCCAGATGCTCCATTTTGTAGAGATAAACAAGAAGACTCTTTTACCAGTCATCAATAAATGAACAGGACGGCAATTAATTTTTGGAATATAGAAACTGACTGGATTTACTATTCATAACATTTAATTTTTATAAAATAATACCTTATTAATCGTCAAAAAAAAAGCTCGGAGAGTTGAACTTCGTCTTATACTTCCGATTCATTTATATTCCTCAGCTTTAACCTGCAAATGAGTATAAATACGCTGTTTTGGATCATATTCAACCAATATCTTTGTTAAGATTTAGCTACAAATATGAACAAAACAAAAATTATCCTTGTCGACGAAAACAAAGCCTTTAGAAATGGGATGCTGATGGCTATCCAGGAAATAGGTAATGTTGAGATTATCGCTGATTTATATTCCAGTTTAACATTCCTGGAAATCCTCAAAACCCAGGTCCCGGATCTGGTTTTTATAGACATCCGCATGCCAGGTCTCAATGGACTGGAAACTGCACGACAAGCAATCAAAATGATTCCCGGGCTTAAAATAATAATAATGAGCATGTTTGGAGAAACACAATATATTCAGGAT
>CALCJE010000278.1 GCA_937965665.1 uncultured Bacteroidales bacterium | reverse complement strand
TGCAGAAACCGGAAAAAGAAGCCGGGGCATTGCTCTTTATTTCTATCATGGCATTCGGCGCAGGCCGTTTTGTAGCTACTGCCCTTATGAAAAGGTTCGATCCAAAAACACTCATGGGCGTATACAGTATCGTGAATGTGTTGCTATGTGCAACGGCCATTATTCTCCCAGGTATGATCGGAGGCTGGGCGCTGGTGGCTACCAGTTTCTTTATGTCGCTGATGTTTCCTACCATCTATGCTTTGGGCATCAAAGGTCTTGGTCCCAATACAAAACTTGGAGGCTCTGTTATCATCATGGCAATTATAGGGGGCGCCGTATGGACTCCGTTAATGGGACTGATCTCCGACACAACCCATAGTATGGCGCTGGCAATGCTCGTTCCGCTTACCAGTTATGTTTTTATAATTTACTACTCGTTTGTTGGTGCCAGGCCTTCCGGACCGCTTTACGGTTTGGATGATCAGCCAAGCTAATAGTTGACTTTATAAAAGCAGTTGCCCGCTTAACGCTGATTTTTATTCATTTAATCCAAAAGCTCATGAAATCTTTTTTCTCTGTTCTTTTATTTTGTGTGGCAGTACAGGTTATGTACGCACAGGAACACGAAGCGCCCTATATTGTGCCAAACGATCCGCTGGTGGTTAAAAACATCGAAGCATGGCAGGATCTGAAATTCGGAATCTTTATGCACTGGGGAACCTATAGCCAGTGGGGAGTTGTTGAATCGTGGAGTATTTGCCCCGAGGATGAAGGCTGGACCCAGCGCAAAGGACCTTATTCGAATGATTATTATACGTATAAAAATGCATACGAAGGACTTCAGAAAACCTTTAACCCGGTGAATTTTAACCCCGATAAATGGGCCACAGCAGCAAAAGATGCGGGGTTTAAATATATGGTGTTTACATTTAAACACCACGACGGGTTTTGTATGTTCGACAGCAAATACACCGATTATAAAATAACGAGTGCCAAAACACCTTTTCATACCAATACCCGGGCAAATATCGGCAAGGAAGTAACCAAAGCTTTCCGCGATCAGGGTTTCAGGATCGGGACTTATTTCTCGAAGCCTGACTGGCACTGCGAATATTACTGGTGGCCTTATTTCCCGCCTAAGGACCGTAATGTAAATTATGATCCGAAACGTTACCCGGAGCGCTGGCAGCAATACAAGGATTTTACATACAACCAGGTTGAGGAAATTCTTTCGGACTATGGCAAGGTTGATATCCTCTGGCTCGACGGGGGCTGGGTGAGGCCCAACAAAACCATCGATCCAAAGATTGAATGGCAAAGAACAATTCCTTACGACCAGGATATTGACATGGCAAAAATTGCAGCCATGGGTCGCAGGCACCAACCGGGGCTCATTGTGGTCGACAGGTCAGTTACAGGCGAATTCGAGAACTACCGCACCCCCGAGCAGGAGATTCCCGCCGTGCCCCTGCAATATCCCTGGGAAACCTGTATGACCATGGCCACTTCATGGTCGTATGTACCTGGTGATACGTATAAGCCAGCCGGCACCATCATTCATTACCTGGTTGATATTGTTGCAAAGGGAGGAAACTACCTGCTGAATGTAGGCCCAAGTCCGCTCGGTGATTACGATTCGGTTGCATATGCTCGCATGAAAGAAATCGGGGCATGGATTAAGATCAACGGCGCTGCCATTTATTCCACACGACCCGTGGCGCCTTACAAAGAAAATAATATCTGCTTTACCCGGAATAAGAACAATAGCGTTAATGCCATATACCTGGCCTCCGAAAATGAAACAGTTATGCCGGCGGTTATTCGCATCAAAGGCATTAAACCAGATGCAAAAGCCAGTATTCAATTACTCGGGGTAAAAGGCAACCTGAAATGGAAAACCGAGGCAGGCGAAACGGTGATCAGTATTCCTGCTTCTGTGCAAAAAGCACCTCCTTGCAAGTATGCCTGGACTTTTACCATCAGCCAGGTGGAATAGTTTTTTGTAGAACCAGAAAAAAATCCCGGGTATGCATGAGGCATATCCGGGATTCTGTTTTATTCAGAGAATGCTATATGATTATTTCTTTTCAATTTTCAGCAGTTCCACATCAAATATCAGGGTTGAACCTTCAGGAATAGGACCGGTTTTTTTGTCGCCATAAGCAAGGTCAGCAGGGATATAAAGCATAAACTGTGAGCCTGGTTTCATTAGTTTGAGGGCTTCTGTCCAACCTGCAATAACACCGTTAACCGGAAATTCAATAGGTTCGCCTCTTTCGCGCGACGAATCAAAAACAGTACCATCCACCAGGGTGCCGGTATAATGAACTGTTACAACATCATTATCATCAGGTGATTCGCCAGCTCCTTCTTTAATAACTTTATATTGCAATCCACTGGGAAGTTTTATAACACCTGCATTCAGGCTGTTCGCCGCCAGGTAATCTTCACCTATTTTCTTATTCTTGGCAAGTTCTATTTCCGATTGCGCCGCTTTCTTGGCACTCATTTCCTGTTGCCAGGCCATCATGATTGCCCCGATTTCTTCTTCAGTAAAAAGGGTGTCGGTCTTGGCCTGCGCATCCATAAATCCTTTAAAAACTAGGTCCCGGTTCAGATCGAGAGAGTTTTTGGCAAAGCTATGCGCGATATCGGCACCTATTATATAACTGATGGTGTCATTATTGTTCGCAAACAGTGGTTTAGCGGCAACCGGTGCTGTATTTTCGGCTGCTTCGCCCTTCTTTTTCTTTTCTTTTTTCTGTGCAAACAAAGGTGACGAAACAGCGGCTACCAAAACCAGGATAGCGCTAAGTAGAATGTATTTTTTCATATTGATTTTTATTGTTTCCGCAAATGTATGGAAATAATGGCAGTTGAATAATTAAAAGATGTTAAATGGGTTTTTCATAGCATAATGGATTTTGGGCAGTTCAGCGATGGTTTTCAAAGTCTAAGATTCTCAGTATTGTTGTGAGGAGGTACGACGAAACTAAGGTTTTTGTGTTTGTAGTGTTTGAAGGGTTTGGATAAGTTCAAATAGTTCAAAAAGTTCAAAAGGTTCAACGTCATTGCGAAGAAGTACTTCAACGCGATATGGTTGCCATGTTTCTGGTTCATTTAGCCTCAATGCATCAACAGAAAACAACCATCCAAATCTAGAATTCTTTACACAACTACCACTGCTTCTTCTTTAATAAGTGGCTCTCCGCGATACTTGCGGAAAATCTGTGCTACGGTAAGCACATCTTTGGTGCAGTAGTGAACAATTCGGGGCAAATCGTTCTGGTTATAATATACATCGGCAACCTGGCTTCCATCGATATCATCCTTAGGGGTCGGGATGTTGAATATGGCGGCCAGCAAATCAAGCGATGTGAAATTTTTATAATCCCCGAATTTCCACAATTCAATGGTATCCAAATGGTTTACTTCCCAGGGTTTCTTGCCCGACAAATCGAGGATCTGTGGCACTGCAATGCCAAGTACCAGCATGCGGCGAGCCATATACGGGAAATCGAATTCCTTGCCATTATGGGCACAAAGCAGGTGTTCGGGTTTATTGTAACGCTTATTTAGCAATTCGGCAAATTCAGTAAGCAATGCCTTTTCATCGTGCCCGGCAAATGATTTAATCCGAAACTCGCCTTTTAAAAATGCCCCGACAGAAATGCAAATGATTTTACCGAATTCAGAATAAATACCGGCCCGGCCATATAATTGTTCAGGGCTTTGATTTTCTTCGGTGGTATTCGTATACGAATTTAGTCGCTCGGATTTCTTGTTCCAAAGCTTCTTCATTCTTTCGTCCAACTGGCTGTACTCAGCGAAAGCCGGAACGGTTTCTATATCAAGGAACAACACGTTTTCAATATCTATTTTCTCGAGCATATAGTGGAATTTAAAGGATTAAAATAATTTCTTTTTTTCGGATACATAAAATTAAGGCTTTCAAACAGCTGCCTCAGATTGTTGATCTCGTCACTGATTAAAAACTTCTGCTGAATGCTGTTATAAAAATACAAACTATTTGATTCGGGATTGTAGCATTTGATGTAATTTTATTGCTTTAGTCAATTCCTGTTCATCCTTATTAATCGCTGCCAGCATCCATAACAAAACCCAGTATCTTGAAAAATATTATCCTGCAAACCACTGCCGACGGCTCCCACACCTTGTTTGTGCCTGCGCTGAACGAACATTATCATTCCACCCATGGTGCCATTCAGGAGTCGGAACTGGTTTTTATCCATAATGGCTTACACCATGTAACAGCTGATGTACATGAAATTAATTTACTCGAAGTTGGGTTTGGTACCGGGCTTAATGCCTTGCTTGCTGTGCTCGAAGCCAAAAAACAGCGTCGGCGGATTAATTATGTAGCTGTGGAACCCATGCCTGTGGAGGCTGAAATCATCGAAAAACTGAATTTTCCTTCGCTCATCGGCAGTCCTGAAGCGCTTGGGTACTTTAATAAACTTCATGCAGCGGGTTGGATGTATCCCTCGTTTCTCAGTGATTATTTTATTATCAGCAAGTTACAGGCTAAGCTCGAGGATATCAGCCTGCGCGACGGGCAGTTTCACCTGGTTTTTTTCGATGCTTTTGGCCCGGATGTACAACCTGAATTGTGGACAAATGCTATTTTTACGCAAATCTATAAATCACTCGTCCCTGGTGGCATCCTGGTTACCTACAGTTGCAAAGGAAATGTGAAACGGGCACTTAAAGCCGCAGGGTTCAGCATTGAAAAACTCCCCGGACCTGCCGGTAAACGTGAAGTGCTCAGGGCCACTAAAATAGCTTGAAAACAGTAGCTGTGTATAGCATAGCTGAATTGCCGGTTTTTTAGTCCATTCTATTCGCACTTATAACCGAAACAGAATTTACCCAGGATTGTTATTAGTTGATAATCATAAGGTTTTATCATCAATCTAAAAAATAATCCTATGGCACTCAATGCGTATCTAAAACTGAAAGGTCAGAAACAAGGCGAAATAAAAGGCTCGGTTACCCAAAAGGGTCGCGAAGGCAAAATTATGGTTATTGCGGCCAGCCACCAGGTGCTGATTCCTCATGATGAGGCAACCGGCATGTTAACAGGCCGGCGTATGCACAAGCCTTTTATAATTACTAAGGAGCTTGATAAATCGTCGCCTTTGTTGTATAATATGCTGGTTACCAATGAGAATATTACTGACTGGGAACTGCAATTCTGGACGCCAAACCTGCGTTCGTCTGCAGGGATTGGAACTGAAAAACAGCATTATACCGTTAAACTGGTAAATGCGCGTATCGTGGATATTAATTTTCACATGCTCAATAATAAAAATCCTGATTTAACCCGTTATGCTGAATACGAAGAGGTGGCATTTGATTACGAAAAAATTACCTGGCTGTGGGTTGATGGCGGGATTATGGCCCAGGATGATTGGCAACAATAATACTGATCGATTTTCTGTCATATTTAATGCATAGGCGGCTGGAATCTTTCAATAATCCCTTTTCGGGATCAATTACCTGGTACCAAAAATGCAAAAGCCGGCTACTTGTTTGCCGGCTTTTGCATTTTAATCAGAGTAATTTAAAATAATTCAGTTATACGAGATGTTCAAGTTGTAAAATCAATTATTTGGTCGGAGGCAGAAGCACCTGGTCAATAACGTGCACCACGCCGTTTGAACCTTGCACATCGGCATAAGCTACATTGGATGAATTGTTCAGTACTACTGCTTTACCCACGTTTACACTGATTTTTTCTCCCCCGAGCGATGTAATATTGCCACTTGTAAGACCGGAAGAAACATTATTTCCGGCTACAACATGGTATAAGAGGATTGGAGTTAACTGCTCGGCAGTAAGATCAGCAATTCCACTGATCTTCAGGGCAGCAAATAGTTTCTGGAAAGCCTCGTTGGTTGGTGCAAACACTGTAAATGGTCCGGGTTTGCTTAATTCACCGGCAAGGCCTGCTTTTACCACCGCCGATACCAGTATGCTGAAATTACTGTTGCTTATCGCAATATCAACCACGCTCGGAGGCAGCAAAACATTGTCGATTACATGAATCACGCCGTTGGTTCCAACAACATCGGCCAGCACAACGTTAGCTGAGTTGTTAATTTTAACGCCCGACGCTGTATTCAGATAAATGTCCATTGGCTTGCTTTGGAAAGTACTCAGAGTTTTAGCATATCCTGTTGTAACCTGGCTGGAATACACTGTGCTTCCCAATACATGGTAAAGGAGTATGGGCTTCAGGTCCGATGGGGTGGAGGTTAACTTTGCAAAAGCTGCGTTGGTTGGGGCAAACACTGTGAGTGTAGCTTTCGGATCACTGAGAGCCGGTAGTAAACCTGCACCCGAAACTGCCGAAACCAATGTGGAAAAATTACTGTTTGCCGCGGCTATTTCGGCCACTGTCGGAGGTAATAACACCTGGTTAATGACATGAATTACACCATTCGATGCCATTACGTCGGCCTTTGTTACGGTTGAAGCATTGTTTAGTTTAACGCCACCTTCAACATCAATTTTAAGTGAAACATAGCGATTTCCGGTTGCTGGGCTGAGGGTTGATACATAGCCGCTGCTCAGGCCTGTTGAAATGGCTTTGCTTCCAAGTACATGATAAAGTAGAATTGGTTTCAGGGCTTCGGCACTCAGCTGATCAATGCCTGTTACTTTCAGTTTTGCAAACAACTCGTTGAATGCTGCATTTGTGGGCGCAAAAACTGTGAAAGTGCCGGCGCTGTTTAATGTGTTGGCCAGGTCAGCTTTGGTTAAGGCTTGAACCAGGATCGAAAATTGCGGATCGGATGAGGCGATCTGTGTTATGCTCTTGGCTGTTGGCTCAGGCATCGTTGTTCCGTTGTCATCGTCTTTCTTGCAGGAAGCAAGGGTTAACATTCCTATGCCGATCACGGCCATCATGGTGAAAATGGTCTTGAAGTTGGATTTTGTTTTCATGGCTTTTTTGTTTAATAAATTGTTTGAATTATTAAACAGAAAGTGAATGATAATGTTTAACGAATAATTAAAAAGATTAAACATTATTTATGTTTTAATATTATTAAAAGATTAAAAATCAATGATATAATAGTTTTTAATAAAGTCGCGTTTCGATAAAAAATATGATTTCGTTAACAAATTTATTTTCCCTGATAAAAGAAAACCCAACTTCCGGTCGCTGTTTTTGCTTACCGGAAATTGGGTTCATTCGATCCTGGGAAACGGGTAAATTTACATGTCGATAAATGAGTTTGTGCTGCTGTCGTACTTTTTGTTAAAAATACCAGATGTGAGTAACCCATTAATTGTATTGCGCACGGTGGTTATCCGCTGGCTGTAATTGGCGGCGCCTATCGAACAAAGGTTGGTAAAAGCCAGGTTATAATTGCCCCCGGTGTTGAGGGCATTGGCTATACGATCGTTGGTGGCGCGGCCCTGGTGGCGTATGTCGCAGATTACCTGGCACACTTTTGCCGGTACTCCGTGCAGGTTAAAACGCTTGTTATATTCCACCATATTGTTTTTAAAATGTTGTATAGCCAGTTCTACCTGCGTTTTGCGATGAGCTGCATCGTTCGAGGCCCAGTGTATCATGCGGGCCGAACATATCAACTCCTGGTTTTCCACTTCAGTAAGTGTGGGATTCAGGTAATCCATCAGCGCCTGGGTTGAGGCGTCGCTCTCGAGTTGCGAAAGTGTTCCGTTCGCATTGCTGTAAAAAATACGCGAGTCCTTCAATACCAATTTCGGGAAATAATCAGCGGCGTTGGGCAGTGTAAGAAGTTTCCTGAAAAATTTCACAAAATCGCCATTGGGAACATGGGCTGCATATTGCATAAAGCTAAAAGTAAATTTTGCCCTGTCGTAAGTATTCAGGCACAGGTAAGAGCCCTTGCTTTCGGCCTGCGCTGTGGGATGAATGAAATATGCCCAGAATCCGAAATCGTTAACATATTGTGCCGGATCGTACACCAGCCCCGGGCTTACCTGGGTATTGTACAAACCGATATTTCCATCGTACATGGTCCGGTAGCCGATTACAAATTTTGGCTGCGATGCGCCATTAAGCATGGCATAATGCACCGTGCGGCCATTGGCCAGCACTCCGCTCGAAAGTGAAAAATCATATGGCATGGTTCTGAAAATTTGGGTTATGAATAAATTAAACAGGCATAAATGCTGCGCACAAACTTGTGTACAGGTTTATATAACAAACGAAATGGAATTCTGGCTAAACCACTGCGGCTGAAGGTGCTTTTCAGTATCGTAAACTAAAATTTCTTCCCGGCATAAAGAAGCGAAAATAGATACCGGCCTTGTTATCTTTTCTCAAAACTTATGTAGCCCTGCAGCGGGCAATACTGGATTTCCGTTTTTTCGACCCAGGCATGCGAAGGGCCCTGACGACAGTATTCAATAAATTGTTGTAACTGAACTTCTTCTGCTTCAGCCTCAATATAAACATTACCATTTGACAAGTTTCGCACAAAACCGCTAATCCCGAGCAGTTCGGCTTTCTGTTTCACAAAATACCTGAAACCGACACCTTGTACCCGGCCATATATCGTAAGAATTACTGATTGCTTCATTTTTCGATGTGCAGCGGTTTGGTAAACAAAGTTAGATTCTAATCTATAAATTTAAGTTATTTACAGCTGATAACGTTCAAAAAGCAATTAGCCAGAATATACATTCTAGGTTCAAAGCACCTTGCTTGCTGTGCAACAAGCCGTAAATCCAACCTCCGCAATCCCCAATCCCACATCCCACATTCGACATCCCACATCTTCAACCAGTTTTATGGATTTAGCCTTCGGGTAATCAGCTGTTCTACAATCAGGAATAGCTTCTGTGGCGCTACCGTTCGCCAGGGCAGGCTATCGAATTTGCCTCCCATAGCCATGTAATAATCGAGGTGCCCATTTTCAAACTCCTGTATCACATGCGGCCTGAAATTCAGGCAAACAATCCAGCCATCATCCAGTTCATTAAACCATTCCTGGTAATAGTCGTCTTCCGAATAATGGAAGTTGAGTACATTTTCGCCGATCAGGATAAATTTGTTGATTCCGTTTTCGAGCATCGATTCCACCACATTGCGGTACAGGTACATAATATCGTTATAAAGGCAGTCGTTCCATTCGCCTATAAATTCGATAATACAATAACCATTGTGATAATCAGCAAAAAGTATTTTTAAGTAGAGGGTTTCGGAACCAATGTAATCCCATTGCGGATGCAACAGGTAGTTATACACTTTTCCCGTGAATTCAAACTCACTGTATTCCCGCCCGAAAAATGGTGACCGCTCATCTTCATCAGCTATATAAAGATTTCGCCAATTGTAATAAGGTTCAATATCGTGCATGCTTTCAGTAAATATTTGATTTGGTGAGTCTGTTTCTGCAGATTTTAAAGTCGGTAGTTTATTTGCGACTGTGGATTACAGGAATTAATGCTGAAAAACTTGAAAACGGGTATATTGTTCAGTTTTCCTTACTTAAATGCGGGAGTGAGTGCATACGATCGGGTAGTGGAGTAAGCCGCAAAATAACCTACCGCCCCGTTGGTAATATTTCCTTTAACATTGGCCGGTGGTCCGCTGAACAATGGGTTCGAACCGCGTATCTCAGCCTGGGCTTCCCATAAAAAATTGGCATATCCTTTGCCAATGCTGTTCACTTCAACGGTCACTGTATCGCCGGTATTCAAACCTTCCCGAGCCGATCCTTGCTGCAGGTATGCCACTGTGGCCCCGTTGGTGTAGTTGCCGTTAAAAAATTTATCGTCGGTCACAAACCATTCATCAATACTGTCGGTGAGCATCACATTATTTCTTAACACCAGGAAACGGTAGAAATCAACCGAAGGTGGTTCCTGTACATAGCATTTTACTTCCCAAATTCCTTTCTCTGACCATTCGGGGTGAAACAACAAACTGATTGAATCGAGTGATACCACGGGATAAAGGGTGGAAACCGCCGAATAATCAGTTGTGCCGCCAATGGGGCTACCCAGCTTAATATTTAAGGTATAGGTTCGGCCAGGCACTCCGTACACGTTTGCATCGGTACAATATTTTCCCGCTTCTACTTCCCGCAGCGCGAATGTTTGCGTTCCATCGCTGATGCTAACCTGTGCCCCGCTTACCCTGGGCGTAAGCTGGTTGTAATAATAGCTTGATGTGCTGCTGAGTATAACGGTTTGCACGCTGGTGTCAGTAGTGATGGCTCCATCTACCACCAGCCGCACATAGCTGTCGTCGAGAGGAATATCTATCCGTTCGGTACATGAATAGATGCCTGCAATTA
>CALCJE010000277.1 GCA_937965665.1 uncultured Bacteroidales bacterium | reverse complement strand
AAGATGGTACGCGATGGTGTTGAATTTCCGGCTTTCGAGAAATTTGCAAGCAAGAGCCCGTTCAGCCAGCAGGAGTGGTCAGCTTACCTGCACCTCTCCGAACGAACCATGCAGCGTTACCGGAGCGAAAAACGTACTTTCGACCCGCTTCAGTCGGAGAAAATCATTGAGATCGCCTTGCTATACAATAAAGGGGTTGAAGTGTTTGGCTCAGCCGAAAAATTTAATGCCTGGCTCGAAACCGGTAATCTTGCGCTTGGCGACATCAAACCCAAAACGTTGCTCGATAATACTTTTGGCATCAGCATCCTGCGCGACGAACTTATTGCCATTGAACACGGTGTGCTGGCATGATTGTTTACAGGCTAAGTAAATCGAAATTTGCCGCCGACTTATCAGGCAAAGGAGCTGAAAAAGCAGGCGGCCGCTGGAACAGCAAAGGCACCGCCATGGTGTATACCAGTGCTTCGAGAGCATTGTGCACCACTGAAATAGCGGTTCATACACCTTTAGGAAACCTGCCACAGGATTATATGCTTGTTACGATCGAAATTCCTGATACCACTCCTATTCTTGAGTTCTCACTTGATGAATTTCCACCCGACTGGAAATCAATACCACATGCACATTCAACACAGGTTATAGGCGACAACTTTGTAGCACAGGGATTATATCCTGTGTTAAAAGTACCCTCGGTGGTAGTTCAGGACGAATTCAATTACCTGCTGAATCCACTACATCCGGCAGCCAGGGAAGTGGTAATCAGGGGAATTGAACCATTTAATTTTGACGAGAGACTATTTAACCGCTAATCCTGCCAGCCATGTTGCCGGCTATATACCGGCGTTTTTCAGGCGTTCCACTATTTCGAAAACAGCCGGGCAGGTTTCTGTATTTTTCAACGTAATTGCAAGTATCTGCTGCATACGCCGGCGGTCGGTATGTGGGTAATCGCGGCAGGCGCGCGGCCTATCTTCGTAAATGCGGCAATAATTATCTGCATCCAGAAACGGGCAGGGCATGTTGCGAAAAACGTAATCGTTGTCTTCGTCGAGGCGCAGGTATTTTTCGGTGAGTTCCGATGGTTTGATTTTTAAGGCTGCCGAAACACGGCGTATATCTGCATCGGTGATCCGGGGGCCCAGCGAGCGACAGCAATTGCCGCAATCGAAGCAATTTACCTGCTCAAAACCTTCTTCATGCAATGTTTGAAACGCCTCATCTACCCTTCCGGAATCTTTTTTCGACAGCTGTCTGAAAAAGCCCGAAGTTTCTTTCTTCTTTTTTGCAGCCAGCATTGGCAGGTTTTCGAGCGTTTGGGATGTTATTTTCATGAAACGAGTCAATAAATATAAGGCAGGGTTTCGGGCAGCAAATGTACAGATGTTTTCAGGCTGCACGCATAAAAAATCAAAATTACCAGTTATGCATTTCACCAACAATGATTTTCAGTATCTTGCATCATAATATTTCAGAGATTATATGGATATTCTTCTATTTGTAACGGTTGCCGGGGTGGTGGTTTACCTGCTGTTTTTCCTGTTTGGCGATATGCCACATAGTTTCTTTACCGGCAGACGATGCAAGGCTTTGTTCGGCATGGGTGCGGTGCCCAACTACCAGGAGTTGCTCAAACAAAACTTCGTGGTTTACAAAATGCTTGGCGAAAACGGAAGGCGGAAATTTGAGAAACGTGTTTGCCGGTTTATCCGGATGAAGGATTTCAGGGCTGGGAAAAACATTGAGAAAATAACCGACGAAATGCGCGTGATGGTAGCAGCTTCGGCCATACAGCTTACTTACGGTTACCCCGAAATGTATTTTCAGCATTTTAAAACCATCATCCTTTATGCCGAGGAATATTATTCAGCGATTACCGGCCAATACCACCAGGGCGAAGTAAATGCCGGCGGAGCCATTGTGCTGTCGTGGAATAACTTCAGGGCGGGTTTTAACAACCTGAACGATGGCCGTAACCTGGCCATGCACGAAATGGCCCATGCACTCAGGCTTTCGAATATATTTGATAATCAGGACTACGATTTTATCGACAGTGCTGCTTTGCTGGAATTTGAAAACCTGGCAAAAGATGAAATGGCAAAAATAGAAGATGGGACCAATCCCTTTTTCAGGTTGTACGGAGGCACTAACCTACAGGAATTTTTCTCGGTGGCAGTTGAATGTTTCTTTGAACAGCCGCAGGAGTTTAAATCCTACAATTCAAATTTATACTTGCTTATGACCCGTATACTGAAAATGGATTTGCTCAATTTCACAAATGAGTGAATGCGTTGAAATGTTTTGAATGTTTGGAGCGTTTCAAAGGGTTTCAAATGGTTCAAATGGTAAACTTCACTCGGTTATCAATCCCTAAACCCTAATCCAGTTAATCAGCCGAATTCCGACATCCCACATCCGACATCAGACATCCGACATCCGACATCTAACATCTGACATCAAACAATGCCTCTTTGTTTTTTGATGCTTTCGTAAGCTGCGTTTACTTCCTGTATTTTAGTATTGGCTGCTTTCTGAACATCATCACCCAGGTGGGCCACCTTGTCGGGATGGTATTTCAAAGCCATACGGCGGTAAGCCTTTTTCAGTTCTTCGTCGGATGCATCGGGGGTAATTTCGAGGATGCGGTAAGCGCTGGTAGTATCTTTTACAAACATGGCTTTGATACTCCCGAAATCACTGTTACTGATACCGAGTATGCCGGCAATGCGGGTAATTACCTGTATTTCGGCATCATGCACCTGGGCGTCGGCGGCAGCAAGCCCAAACAGGAAATGCATCAGCTGCAGACGCGAAGGATATTCCATATACTGCCGGATTTGCATCCCCACCTGTTGCAGGTCATATTCCTTTTTCAATAATTCGCGCAGGATCAGCAGTTGCCTTTCGGCTTCACTTTCTCCAAATTGCTGAAGCAGGAAGCGCTTGACAAAATCCAGTTCCGAACGCAGTACCTTCTGATCCGATTTCATGACAGCCGATGCCAGGATCAGCAGGCTGAGTATAAAATCGTTGGGCGTAGTCTGCGGTTTATTAAATTGAGACCTGCTTTGTGGCTCATAGGCATATTCACCGCTTTGCATTCCATCAATCATCGAACCAAGTGCAAACCCAAGCAAAGCGCCGATGGGACCACCCGCAGCCCAGCCAATGGTACCGCCGAGCCATTTCAGAAATTTAGCCATTTTTTATATTTTGAATTGCAAAAGTAGCGAAAGTGATGAGATGAATTAGAAGCTCCCGCGCTATTTTACGATTAATCCCAGCCTTTCACGGGTGGAGGTTGCAGCATTTGGCTTCATGCGCCAATCATCAGTCGACAGAAAAAAAGGGAAATGGAGAGAGCGCGTAATCAGATCTGAAGGTTCTATAGATTTTCCAATCCATTAACCTACAACCGTTGAAGCTCGTTTTTGCAAAATGTACTGCAAAGCATTTTGCAAAGCAACGAGGCATGTGTAGCAGTATATCTGCCCATATTGCAACGCAACAAGGCCTGTGTAACAGTAAAACTGCCTATGTTGCATGGCGACAAGGCATGTTTTACAAAATTACTTATCTCAATCAAAAATTTAATAATCATTTTCAATACACCAAACCAATGCTGTTGGCCACGTCCCGTTTACAGAATATAGTATCAAAAATATGCCTGTGGGTGCCGTTACGGAACAATTCCCAATGTACAATGGTATTTTTATCGGCATACACTTTGGTCCTGATTTCTGATTTTACCTCTCCACCTACCCATATCAGGCCTGTTTGGGAATTTATACTGTAGTTTACAATTTTGTAGGGATAAAAATCCTCGCCTTCTGTTCCATTGGTTTCCCACGAAACAATAAGCGTATCGCGCAGCGGGCCTTTGTTTTCGCGGTTAATTTTAATAACCAGGTCAGTAATCCTGCGTACTTCAAGGGTTAAAAACCTGCCATAGCTATGCAGGTCCGAGAGCCCCAGGAATTTGTCCGTGGGTTGGTACGCAGGGTTGCCATCGATGCTGAAGATATAAAGAGACGCATTTTTGACTTTTTTCAATGTGTGGGCAAAACACCCGCTACTATCGGTTTGCAGGTCGCACACATATACTTCTTTGCTGATTTCATTGGTTTGGTCGACCGCCTGTATCATAATGGTAACACCGCGAACCGGCACTTTTGTACTGTCGTCGACTACTTTTCCTTTGATTTCGAGCCTACCGACAGTATTGTTGCAGCCACACAGGAAAACGATAAAAACGAAAGTTGTACATGGAAAATATTTTCGCATAAAACCTCTTTATTTTAACATTCCACAGCCTGGGCAGCTGCTGTTTAGCTTACAAGGAAATAAATATTTTAATGCATGCACGACGCACTATAAAATTACAAATGTTGGCGCAATAAACCGTTGAACATATGTAAACTTTAAATCCAGGACTTTTTAAGCAATGTTATTTTCCTGATTGCAAACATTAATCGAAATTCACCTGGGCCGGTATGGCAAATGATTGAGCCGGTTTTCAGAATTAACTCTTATTATTCAATCTGTTGGAAGGTTGTGCAACGGCTACGTTTGTTGTGCATAGTTTTTATTTATCTTGTTTATCTGGCAACTCTTCACAATCAAGTTGTTATCTATGATTATTGACATTGTCAAATGAACCAATAATTCAGTCGTTGCCCACATAACCCATTCATTCCAATCTGCGTCTTCGATAGAAATGTATTTATCATCATCCATCGACCAATAGTCGTGTTTATCAATAAAAAAATCAATTTCTGATTTTACTTCAAAAGCAATATCTACAAGGTATTCAGTTGCATTAAGTTTCTTTACAGAAGTAATTTCAATTTCAAAATCTTCATATATACCTCTGACAGTAGGTTCACTAGAATCGTACTCCAGTTCAATATCATATTGAAGAAGCTCAGAGCCAACGTAATTCTTGTATAAATAACTGATTATTTCTGTTTTTAAATTAAAATCCCAAAATTCATTTTTCTTAAGCTTCTTTTCGAAATTTTCAGATTGTGCGAAAAATAGTTTAGCCTGTTTGTCATTGAACTCACTTAATTTGGGATATACCATTACCGATTTAGGGTCAAAATCTTCGTTTTCTAACTCGGCTATTAGATCAGGATGTAACTCATATTCAATAGTAGCAAAATCTTTATAATTATTAGAAATAAAAACTAATTCAGGTTGTGTGATTGCACTCTCGAAATCGGTTAAAAGAGTCTTGATATTTTCCCAAATCAAAGAGTCTCTATACCCCTTTTCGTTGGAATTAAACGGCTTGAGTGAATTTAATGCTTTGCTTGCTAAAAATTTATGCTCTGTATTAGGGTATTTAAGAATTACAATAGAATTTTCTTTAATTACCTGACTGATGTGTTTTTGATATTCTGATAAGGATTTATCAATTCCTTCTTTCAACAAAGGGTTTTCAATTTCCATTCTTGAAAGTTTATTGAAAGTTTGTAATTCTGAGTCTATTTTTTGCTGGGATTGTTCAAGTCTTTGGTAGTACTTGTGAATAATCTCATCTAATACTATTTCGGGGATATAAATAATAATATCTCCTTTTTTGGCACTTTCGAATAGCACCTTGAAATTGGTTGATTCCAACCAAAAATCAGCAATTATAATATTTGAATCAAGTACGACTTTCATTTTTTAAAAATTATGCACAACGGTGGCGGTATGAAAAGTTGCCGATTGCGGGCGATTTCATGTCAAGTTACACAAAAGTTGAAGCGGGCTACAACCCTTGAATAACCTACTTCCCCGGCAATTTTTTATACTGCGTGTTATGCGGTCGGCTTTTTTCATATCTTTTTTATCAATTTCAATGTTTTCAGGTCGTAAACGTGTATTTCGTTTTTATCTGTTCTGTCGTATTTATTATTGTTGTTTGTGTCATAGTATCCAGTAATCACAATAGTTCCAGTCAACTTGTTAAATGTCCAAGTGCTTACAAAAAACTTGTTGTCTGTCATTTGAGTTTTTGTTTTTCCGTCTGGCGATAATATGATGATTTGTGTCGGGTCGTTCCAATCAATTCCGTTTTTCCCGTCCAAGTCAACAGTTCTGGCAGAAACAACAATTACATTAAGATCTAAACTGTCAATTTTTATTTGTTCTATTTTTCCTATACCTGCGTCATTTGGAAAGTCGACTTGATTTATCTCGCCTGTCTTTGTATTAATGAATAACAGATATTTACTGTTTGTTGCAAGCATTTTCCCCCAGTTCTCAATTGAAGCAATTACAAATTCAGTCCCGACTACTTCAGTCAGTTTGTTAAAGTGAACGTAATTATATTTGTCCTGTCCGTAAGAGGTCAAGGTCAAAGTTGTCAGAACGATAAATAATATCTTTTTCATTGTCAGTCTGTTTTTCATATTACTGCTGAGTAGTCTTTTAAGCTGCCACATAACTCCAAAATACCAACAACTATATCCCACTTTTATCTGAAAGTCATTCTGCCTGTTTACAATTTCAAATCGGTATTAAAGTATGCAAGCTTTAAAGTTAGAAATATAATAAAGGCTTACCTCCTACCCTATGCTTTCGCTTAGCGGCAAACCATATTCTTCCACCATGCGGATATCCAGTTTTTCGAGTGCATCGAGTATAGGATTGTAAATACCGGGCAGCACCGGGCGGAATACGCCTTTTTCAACAATCTGTCCGCCAAGGATCATTTCGACGCCAATGGCTGCAGGCAGCGCCACGGTGCGGGCTACCGAGGTATCGGTGGCCGGGGTTCCGAAATCGAGCATGCGCGAGCGGATCACTTCGCGGTTTCCATCGGGATACGCGGCCACGAAGGTATGTTGCATCACCACCATATCGCGTTCGGTTTGTCCGAGTTCCATTTTCGCAATCATCAGGTCGCTGGTAACTTCGTAAGGCGAATCTTCGCTGCGATTTACAGGCTCATCGCTGAACAGTCCGAGCCATTCCATCGCATCCAGCGCATAGGCATCAGCCGGCAGGCCCAGGTGTGCGGCCACTTTGCCACGGATACCGGCGGGATTGTCGGTACCAATCAGCATGGCCATAAAACCGGCATAGGTTTTGCCTTCGAGCGGCATTTTATCGTACGAAATCAGGTTGAGCTGTTTCATGGCGTGCAGCGTTTCGCACCAGCCCTTGTACCTGAAGGTGCCGCGCTGAATGGTTTTTACTTCGGGAATACCATAAATATCAATATACGAAATGGAATCGCGGTTGGGGTACACCTCCAGCTCACCCACCCCAGGGAAGGCAACGCTGAGCGGATTTTTGAAAAGTTCCTGCGTGGGCACATACACCTCGGCGCCGTTTTTGAGGTATTTACCGTCGTTATTTCCAGCCATTACCACGCCTTTGGGGCTCCACGAGAATTTATATTTAAACGGGTTGTCGGCGGCTTCGGGTGCAGGCAAAGCGCCGCAGATGGAGTAAAACGCTTCAATTTCCCCACCCCGGTGATGCACATGGTCAATAATCCGCATGGCCGACATATGATCGATGCCCGGATCGAGACCCAACTCGTTGAGGATAATAATACCGGCGGCTTTGGCCTCGGCATCCAGTGCCTGCATTTCGGGTTTTACATACGAGGTGGTAACCATGTTCTTTTTATGCAGCAGGCAATACTTTGCCACCAGCAGGTGGTGCAGGTAAGGCAACAGGCTCACGGTAAGGTCGTGATCGGCAATCATATGGCTCAGGGTTTCCTCATCGTCAACCGTCCAGGCAACGGCTGTTCCGTTGTGATGACCGGCAATCATTTCTTCGGCCTTGCTTTTGGTACGGGAGGCTACCGTTACTTTTATTCCTTTGTTTAATAAGTGTTTAACTATGGGGCGGACAACCAGACCTGCACCGAGAATTAGGACTTTTTTCATAACGGGATGAGAATAAAATTATGTATGATGTTGGATGTTGGATGTTGGATGTGCGATGTGCGATGTGCGAGTTACGATTTGGGGTTGGGCCGGCCGTGTCCCCAGAATCGTAAATCGTCATTCGTCATTCGTAAATTATATATTCGATTCCATTGAAACATATTCTTCGAGGTATTTATAATGCGGGGTAAGTTCGCCGCGGTGAAGGATGAGGGCGCTTCTGATGGCATTGGGCAGATCGAGTGCCAGGAAATCATCGCTAAAATCGCAGTCGGCAATGGCTTTTAC
>CALCJE010000276.1 GCA_937965665.1 uncultured Bacteroidales bacterium | reverse complement strand
GCCCTGGCCGAAAGAGGCCGGTTGCTGCGCAATGCGCCCCATGTATGCCACAGCCTTGGATTTGTTGTACCTGCCTATGCCTGGTGGCAGAAATGGTATTATGGCTTTGGATTATGGCTGTACGAAGGCCTTTCGGGCAGGCTGAGCCTGGGCAAAACCCGGCTGCTTTCAAAAAAGCATGCTTTACAATACCTTCCCGGCTTGTCAAAGCGCAAGCTCAGTGGCGCTGTGTTGTATTACGACGGGCAGTTCGACGACAGCCGGCTGGCTGTAAACCTGGCACAAACTGCCACCGATTATGGTGCCGTGGTGCTGAATTACTTCGAGGTAACGCGGTTTGTGAAGCAGGAAAACAAAATATGCGGTTTGGTTGCAACCAACAGGACCGATGGCAGTGAAACAGAAATAAAAGCAAGGGTGGTTGTAAATGCTACGGGCGTTTTTGCCGATGCATTGCTGCAACTGGCCGAAGGACACAGCGAACAAACCATAGCGCCTTCGCAGGGAATACATCTTGTGGTCGATAAACATACTCCTGATGGACAAACTGCTATGATGATCCCGAAGACCGACGACGGGAGGGTGCTGTTTGCCATTCCCTGGCACGGCAAACTGCTGCTGGGCACCACGGATACACCGGTAGCAAGCATCAGCAGCAACCCTGTACCTTTAAAGGAAGAAATTGATTATATCATCAGGCATTATAACCGATATACCCGTGCTAATATCAGCTATGGAGATGTTAAAAGCGTATTTGCGGGTCTGCGCCCGCTGGCCTTCACCGGCAAAGGAAATAACACCGCAGAGCTTCCCCGCGACCATGTCATAAAGGTAATGCCATCGGGACTGGTACATGTTACCGGGGGTAAATGGACCACTTACCGCAGCATGGCGGAAAAAACCATCGACCTGGCGGTGCAGGGCGCGGGGCTGCCATACCGGTCAGCGGTTACAAAGGATATGAAAATACATGGATGGAGCAGTGAAACGACAGGCAGCCACCTGGATATTTATGGTTCGGATGCGGTTTTTATCAGGGAAATCATGGCAAGCGACAGCAGCATGGCTGAAAAGATTCATCCCTTGTATCCGTATACCGTGGCAGAGGTACGGTGGTTTGCGGAGCATGAAATGGCGTTAACGGTCGAAGATGTCCTTGCCCGCAGGCTCAGGTTATTGTTTCTCGATGCCGGGGCAGCCATAGAAGCTGCTCCCTTGGTAGCCAGGATCATAGCATCATGCCATGCCTACAGTACAGGCTGGGTGAAAGAACAGGTAGCGGCTTTCGAGGAAGTGGGGAAGGGGTTTGGGGGAGTTAAAAGTTAAAAGTTGTTTTCCACGGATTTTCACGGATTATGCACGGATTAATACATTTTTTTTCATTTTCGGAAACTTTTACCAGGACACTGTTGCTTTATTGTGCCTACACGCAATGACAATTTAACCTGGTGCTCAGTGCTCAGTGCTCAGTGCCGGGAACTTTCTTGCCTGCTGTGTAGCAAACAGGGATTTTTGCCCTTTAGCCCTGAAAACAATTGCTCGTTTACAATAAGCCCCTACGGCTTGCCTGGGGCAAACAGGGGTTTGGGGTCTCCTGTCAACTCGAAGTGCTTTGTGTAAATTTAAAAATTTGTTGCTTCATCGTTGTCATTGCGAGGAGGAACGACGAAGCAACTCCAAGCAATGAAAGTGAAAAGTTGTTTTCCACGGATTTTCACGGATTATGCACGAATTAATACAATTTTTTCATTTCCATCAACTTGAGCCAGTAGCCAGTTGATTCGTCGTGTCTAACCGCAATGAATTGGTAACCCGGCATTTCAGATTTATTACACAGAGAACCACAGAGCTGACACAGAGGTACACAGAGAAAATAAGATGTGATTTTATATTCTCCGGCAGCTTAGCTGGATGAATTTATACACTGTGTATCGACGGCGGAATTGCCCCTCTGTGCACCTCTGTGTAACCTTTTGCTTTTTTGTGCCTCTCTGCAATGACTTTTGAAACTTCTGAAACCCTTTAAACTCTTCAACCGAGCGAAGCCCCGCCTGCTGCGGGCAGGGAGCTCACCGAAGGTAAACATTTCAAACCCTTCAAACCCTGAAACCCTGAAACCCTGAAACATTGAAACTTTGAAACTGTGTAACTGTGTAACCCTGAAACCTCCTACCTCCCCACAAGTTCTCCCAACGTCAGCAGCTCATTTCGCCGGCATTCTTTTTGGCGGAAAGCAGGTTGTAAGCCCCTTTGGTAACTACTTTAATGGTTTTTATATCCAGTCCTTCAAGTAAAGTAATTTCGGTGAAACCGCCATCGGTAACGCCTTTCTTTACTTCAACCATTCGGTATTCGGTAAAAGGCCTGCCGTTTTCAACCTTGTTTTTATCGAACAGGAAAATATAGTCTTTATCATCGAAACTGACCACAGCCTCGGAGGGCAGGGCGGTTACCTGGTTTGAAGTTGCCTCAATCACGGCATTTACATACATTCCCGGAAGGATATTTTTACACTTATCAGGCACCGAAGCATACACTTTATAGGTTTTATCGGCATTTACCGATTTGCCGGTCTGGTAAATTACGGCAACATGTTGCTCCGGTTCGTTGTTGATAAAAAAGCGGATCTTTTGCCCGTCCGAAACCTTTTCGGCATCTTTCTCGAAGAGGCTGAGTTCGAGGAGCAGTTTATCGCTGTTTTCGATTTCGAACAGGATATCCGATGAAGCAACGAATTTGCCGATATTGATATTTACCGACTTCACATAGCCTGTGATGGGAGATACCACGGCTACGGAACGCGTGATATTATTCTCGTTCAGTGTATTGGGATTTATCCCCACGAGCGCCAGTTTCTGCTCCAGCGCTTTTACCTGTGCTTTCAGGTTTTTGTAATCGGCCGTTACCTGTTGCAGGTTTTTCTGCGAGTACACATCTTCCTTGTAAAGCTCGGTATGCCGGTTGAAATCAGCTTCGGCAAAAGCCAGTTTGTTTCTGGCTTCGAGGTAGTTTTGCTGTATATCCACGAAATCCTGGTTTTCGAGTATAGCCAGGGTTTGACCTTTGGCTACGGCGTTGCCTGGAACCAGGGAGATGCTTTTTACAAAACCGCCCATAGGCATGCATACCGTGGCCAGGTTTTGCGGGGCAACAGTAACCAGCCCGTTTACCTTGAGGGTTCCGCTCAGCGAGCGCTGCTCAATACTGCCGGTTTCGATGCCGGCAAGTTTCACCTGGTCGTCGCGCAGTTCAACAATATCCTCTGGAAGCACTTCGGTTTCTTCGGTTTCGGCTTTCTTAACGGCATCACCACACGAAGTGAAAACCGCCAGAAAAGAGGCAATGATAAGGATCGATTTGAATTTATATGTTGACATAATATTTTTGTTTACAGTGTTTTACCGGTTATATATTCGATGTTGATCAGGGTTTGCATGTAGTTGCTGAGCGCATCGAGGTAATTTTGCCTGATGCCCAGGGCACGATTGAGGCTGAGAACAAAATCGAGGTAGTCCATGGCGCCTGCTTTATAACTGAGGTCCGACTGCCCGATGATGTAGTTTGCTTCGGGTACCGCCTGCTGCTCGTAAAAATCGACGCTGCGGTTGTATTTCTCAAATTCGTCGAGCAGGGAGCGATAATTCGAAACCAGTGTTTTATGGTATGCTTCTGCATCGGCTTTGGCAATATTTTGCTGTATTCCTGCCGCTTTTACCTTTGCTGAATATGGCTTATACCACAGGGGAACCGTGATGCCTGCCTGCAGCCCGTTAAACCGGTCGCCAGTCCCAAAAGTTGTGGGCACCGAATTAACTTCCTGTACGCCCTGCATGGTCTGGCTGAAAAAACCAATAGAGAGGTCGGGCAAGGCACGGCTTTGCTCCAGCTTTTTTTCGATGCCTGCCACTTCAACCTGCTGCAATGCCAAAGCGAGCGAGGGATTTGCAGCTACCGCCATTGAATCAGGCATCAGTTGCAACGGGAGTTTTTTCAACAGGGTATCGGCCGGAAAAACAGGCCCAGCCATGTTTAAAAGCACCTGCAGGTTGCGGGTGCCAATGCCTATATCCGAAGCGTTCTGTTGTAACTGGTTTTTTACCTCGAGGCTTTGAGAACGGGCTGTGATCATTTCGAGGCGGTTGGTTTCTCCTGTTTTGGCGCGCAGTTCGGCAGCACGCTGAAAACCCGAAAAGAGGCTGTCCTGGAAAGCCAGCAGCTTTTGTTTTTCCAGCAGATAAACCAGCTGCCAATACACCTGTTTCACGCGGGTTGCAATTTCGAGCTGCGATCCTTTCAATTCCCATTCCGAGCTCCGGATGCCGGCCACGGCCAGCTTCTGCTGGTTAGTGTATACGCCGGGGAACGAGAGCGATTGAGTGATGGTAAAGCTGTTGTCGCGGTTATACGAATTAAACTGTCCGTACTGCATATCCAGGGCGGTTTTCGGAATATCCCACGAAGCACCTTTCAGGGCTTTCTTTTCGTCGACCTGCAGGTTTGCCGACCTTATCTGCAGGTTGCTATCGAGGGCTTGCTGAATGGCTTCCTGCAGCGGGATGCGTTTCACTGACTGTGCCCGGGCTGGATTTAGCATTGAACCGCCTAAGCAAAGCAAGGCA
>CALCJE010000275.1 GCA_937965665.1 uncultured Bacteroidales bacterium | reverse complement strand
AATGTAAAGATTGAACTGATGGACTACCGGAAGTTGAATTCCGGGGTTTCACCGGTTTCCGGAAGACTTTATGACCGGGCTGTTTCTGTGGGTATGATTGAGCATGTAGGCTATAAAAATTACCGTACCTTTATGCAGATAATTCAACAGGTACTAAAACCTGCCGGGCTTTTCCTGCTTCAAACCATTGGGGTAAACCAGTCGGTTCTCACCACCGATCCATGGACTGAGAAATACATTTTTCCAAATTCGAGGCTGCCCTCGGCCCGGCAGCTTACCCGGGCTTTCGGTGATTTATTTATGCTGGAGGACTGGCATAGCTTTGGATGCGATTACGACCGGACACTTATGTGCTGGTATCAGAATTTCGAAAACGCCTGGCCCGAATTAAAACAGGCCTACGATGAACGGTTTTTCCGGATGTGGAAATATTACCTGTTGGGTGCTGCCGGAGGTTTCCGTGCCCGTAAAAACCAGTTGTGGCAGATAGTTCTTTCAAAAGAAGGATTTCCGAACGGATACCGGTCACTGCGTTAAAATGACAAAAACAGGACAGGGTCGGGGCTTCGCTGCAGGCGAAGCCCCAACCCTTTTTTACGTATGAAGATGCTCTTTCCCGAGGGCACCGGAAAATCCTGTACCTTTGCACAAATTTTGAAAATGCCTTTACAGGATATAGAAATCATGTCGCCGGTCGGCTCCTACGAGTCGCTCATGGCTGCTATACAAGGAGGTGCCGGCTCGGTATATTTTGGAGTGGGCAAACTGAATATGCGCGCCCGGTCGAGTGTAAACTTCACGCTCGACGACCTGGCCAAAATTACCCGCATCTGCCGGCAATTCAACGTAAAGAGTTATCTTACCATGAACACGGTAATTTTAGATCATGAAATTGAAGAAGTGCATCGTACCATCGATGCTGCCAAGCTTCATGGTGTAACAGCCATTATCGCATCTGACCTTTCGGTGCTTGAGTATGCCCGTGAGCAGGGCGTGGAAATTCATATCTCAACCCAGTGTAATATTACCAATATCTCAGCTGTAAAGTTCTATTCGCGGTATGCCGATGTTATGGTTACTGCCCGCGAACTTACGCTCGACCAGGTGGCTGCCATTTCGCGCCAGATCAGGGAACAGAACATCCGCGGCCCGAAAGGCGGACTGGTGCGGATTGAGATTTTTGTACATGGCGCCTTATGTATGGCCGTAAGTGGTAAGTGTTACCTGAGCCTGCACAACCACAATACTTCCGCTAACCGGGGTGCATGCCTGCAGGATTGCCGGCGCGCATACACCGTAAAGGATAAAGACAGCGACACCGAACTGGAGATTGATAATGAATATATCATGTCGCCCAAAGACCTGAAAACAATTCATATTCTCGACAAGGTGCTTGATGCAGGTGTTACCGTACTTAAAATTGAAGGTCGCGGCCGCTCACCCGAATATGTAAAAACCGTTACCCGTTGTTACAGCGAAGCAGTGAGTGCTTATTACAACGGCGAATTTACACCCGAAAATGTTGAACGTTGGGATAAAGAACTGGCGACGGTTTACAACCGCGGTTTCTGGGAAGGCTACTACCTGGGGCGTAAACTGGGCGAATGGTCGCCTGTACATGGATCGCTGGCAACAACAAAGAAAATTTATGTAGGGATTGTAGCCAATTATTTTGCAAAATCAGGCATTGCCCATATTCGTTTGGACTCTCACGAAATTTGCAATGGCGACCGGATTGAAATTATAGGACCAACAACCGGCGTTTACGAAGCGGTGGTTACAGGCCTGGTTAAAAACGAGCAGCCCTGCAAGATAGCTGTAAAAGGCGATGATCCTACATTCCCTGTTTCAAGGACAGTACGTAGGAGAGACAAGGTTTACAAGATAGTTTCAAATAAGTAGACTTTAAAAATACCTATACCTAAGTCCGGTAGCTACCGGGACCAGGTCCGACATCAAACATCCGACATCAAACATCTAACTTCACTATGCTTACCAACCACCATACCCACAGCCTGTTTTCTGATGGTTCATCACAACCCGAAGCGTATATCCTCGAAGCTGTAGCCAAAGGTTTCGACCTGCTGGGCTTCACAGAGCATTCGCCTTTGCCTTTCGAAAATACGTTTTCGTTTAAGCAGGAAAACAGGGATGAATATGTGGCACTGATGAACAGCCTGAAACAGAAATTTTCGGGCCAGATTGCCGTTTATTCGGGCATGGAAATGGATTACATTCCCGGCATGTCCGACAATTTTTCGAAAATAAAGCGCGATTACAACCTCGATTACCTGATTGGCTCCGTTCACCTGGTAAAGCCTGAAAACACAGACGAACTCTGGTTTACTGATGGTCCTGATTACAGAACCTACGACAAGGGATTGAATGAACTATTCGCCGGTGATATCCGCAAAGCGGTAAAAGCATATTTCCGCCAGATCAACGAAATGATTGAAAACCAGCAATTCGATATTATTGGTCATTTCGATAAAATAAAAATGCACAACCAGGGACGATTTTTTAAAGAAGACGAAGCCTGGTACCAATCGCTTATTGCCGAAACCATCATGTTAATACAGGATCGCGATATTATAGTTGAGGTTAATACCCGTGGCATATATAAAAAACGATCTGAAACTACTTACCCGGGCCTTGATATCCTGAAGCAGATCAGGCAGATGCATATACCGGTAATGGTAAATTCCGATGCGCACAAAACCCATGAACTGGATGGCGAATTTGCGCATGGTTTTTCGCTGCTGAAAGCTGCCGGTATTGATGAGGTAGTTTATTTTAAAGGAAATGGCTGGGGATTTGATACGATAAAATAGGTTAAACCCGACAGGTTTTCAAAACCTGTCGGGTTTAACACAACCTTTGAATTGATTTCTATTTTGTAGATAATTTGGTAATTACCTTTTTCTCGAATGCATACAGGTAACTGCCATCAGACGAGTATTCGGCTTTTGCATTTTTTCGGGCATTATAAAAAGTTGCTTTACCTGAGTTTACATCTATTGCAAACTGGTCGTCATTCTCTTTCTGGTAAAAGGCAGTTGTGCCATAAATTCCGTTGAAATCGCCGGACTTAGTTCTGTTTGCCCACACTTTGGCCCCGGTTTTCATATTGTGTGCACTAACCCCTTTTGAACCTATAATAATTACGTTGTCCTTACTTACGTTTTCGCCTAAAGTAGTTGGATCTATAATTTTTTCAGCCAGCGAAATATCATCCTCTTCCAGCGATACCTCATATTTCTCTTTTCCGGTTTTATAGTCTACATTATACAATGCTTTTCCGCTGCAAACCAGTAAGTCTTTCCCGTTCAGGAACATATTCGAAATGCCTTTTTTAAAGCGGTCGCTTTCCCAAATCTGTTTCCCGTCGGCAACATTAAATGCCTGTACATTATAGGGCTTAACATTTTGATAGTTAATTGATTTATAAGTGGTTGTGGTTGTGCCACTCGTAGTGGTGGTGGTCTGTACCGTTATTCCCTGCACTTCAACGGCACCCCCAACCTGCAATAACAAAACGCCATCAACCAGGAACAATCCGGGTATAGCCCTTGCATCTTTAATTTCAGGGGAAGTCCAAACAAGTTTTCCTGAATTGACCTCGTATTTTTTGAGGTATTGAGAAGATTTGCTTTTAAAATCGAGGATATAAACAAATTCGCCATCATATAACGGATCGGCTACTGCACCATAGACGCCTTTTGCAGTTACACGACCGGGCGTTTTCACTTTGGCGAATTCTTCGAAGGTTACATCGTAGGTAGCACTCCACAATGGCTTGCCGGTTTTATAATCAAACACTTGTAATCCATTAAGCTGAAGCATTAACTTATTGCCTTCGGCCAGCACAAAATGGGCGACGGCTTCCCTGGTTACTACTTTCTTTTCAATAAATCCACGGTAAGTTTGTTCCCAGAGTACGTCACCATTTTTAACATTAATTTTAAGTATCTGGTTTTTAAAACCTTTCACCAGCGATCCCAGGAAAGTGCGTGGCATATTTACCATGGTAATTGTTTTCTCTTTATCATCATAAATATACCTGCCCACAGGGGTATTCATGGTTTTGGTGCTCCAGAGCTCCTCACCGGTACGCGCTTTTACCATAGTAAGTGCATCCTTTGTAACAACTGCATAGGCATCCATTTCAGGAATGTAAACAATTTCGTCCTGGTTTTCGATGCCCTGGTATTTGCTTGTACTCCAAAGCATTTTCCCGGTTTCAATATCAACAACTACCATTTGATCCTTACCCATTTTTTTATCGAACAGGAAAATTGCCTTCGATTCGTACATGGGGATCTGCAGATCGACCTTTTTAATGTCCCCGCTGATTTCGGAAAACTTACTCACCCACTTTTTGCTTCCGTCTTCGGCATTAAGAACTCCAAAGTTTTTCTCGTTGCTGCCGTGTATTATTTTCAGATTTTCATCCAGGCCGGTGATGTCGTATTCATAATTCAGCTTGGTTTCCCAAACAGTTTTCATCTCTTCCGTTTTTTGAGCAAATACGGACACCGTAAGCGTTAAAAACAGGCCAAGTGACAGAGTTTTCTTTTTCATAAGCATTTGATTTGATTGGTTAAAGAATAAAAGTATATGTGAATTTTAAACGTTCGTTTTTAGGTACTGTAACATCAAACCGGTACTTGAGAATTATATCTTTCAGCATGTTTTGCATCGGAATATTGGTTTTATCATCCGATTGGGCAAATATGGAAATCACTTCCCCGTTTTTTTGTATCGTAATATTCAGAAGGAATAATCCTGCAATTTGATGTTTCGAGATTGACTTTGACAATGAACTTTCGGGGTTTTGCAGGTCGCTGTCCAATTGCCCTATGGCAGCATCCAGTATTAAATTTTCGTTTACAGGTTCAATAAATTCAACGTAATCGGGCAGTTCTGTAAAGTTCCAGTATGTCAGTTTTAAACCGTTGGCAACAAGAATAGTGGATTCGCCGATAAAAGCTAAAGCAGCCTGGTACAGGTTCCGGGTTTTAGCACGGCCCTGGAAAGTAAACTTTCCTGCAATCAACTGTTGCTTGGCAAAACTGGTAACATACACCTCGCGTTTTCCTGCAAAAAAGCCTCTATTGTCGTTGTACGCAAACAAAGCAGAAGAAGGTGAAATGTCAAAATTGGCCATTTCCTCGCTGGTCTGGTAAATAAAATTTGTGTTATCAACTCTGAAATTATTCATGTCAATCCGCTGAAATTGATTGAGATCCCTTGTATTATCAAGGCCGTTCAGCAAATTGGTATGCGTGTGTTCCATCTGCCTGGTCCTGCTAAAAAACAATAAGTATCTGTCGTCGGAAGTATATTGCATCCTGAAAACCACATCAACTTCCTCGCTGATGGTTCCGATTTTCTTCATGGAGGGATATTCGTAAAACCGGACCAGCTTTTTGTTTTTAGCTGCATTTTTAAGTTCTTTCTTGTTTAACCCGGCTCCCTCGGCCTTTTTAAATTCATCCCTTTCAGCATCATACGAAACGGAAAGCAGGTTTTCATTATGATTGAGACAGGCAATTTCACATGCCTCAATTTTTTTCTTTTCTCCTTTGGTATTACTTATGAAATTATAGGTTACAACTCCTTCATCATCAGCTATAAGTACAGAAGCATTGTCGTTTAAAAATTGGGCACTGTTTACGCCATCAGTATCGAACACCAACTTACCGTTGGAAACATCAAATACATTAATTCTGAATGGTTCAATTTTAACTTTATCATGGGCATACATTGCATTCTGCTCAGTAACAAGGATGTATTTTTCATCGTTACTGAATTCGGCATCTCCTCCAATAGCAAATCCTTTACTTTCAAAGTTCTTCCATAAAGGCCGGGAATTCTCATCCAGTTTTCCTTTGCTTATATCATAAAGCAAAAAACGTCCGCCGGCGAGAGAAAGGAAAAGAAACTTCGAGGAGGGGCTTTTTTTCATTCCTAAAACAGGGTAGGCAACATCGGCTAATGTAAAAGACTCAGGTATCGGCTGCGCGAAGAGCGCGACTGACATGAAGAAGAAGATTATGGCAGTAAATAATTTCATATCAATGAGTTGTGAGTTTTTTAGTTTTAGCTTGAACCCCGAACCAC
Source organism: uncultured Bacteroidales bacterium (assembly GCA_937965665.1). GTDB lineage: Bacteria > Bacteroidota > Bacteroidia > Bacteroidales > UBA4417 > UBA4417. The sequence goes on along the minus strand of CALCJE010000275.1, from coordinate 26,809 downwards.
AGAATTCGGAAAATCATCAGTCATATCGTGCTGGCTTTGTTAACCCAGTCAGGGTCGGATATCTTTTAGTTTGGAATTAAAATCACATCCGAAACAGTTTTAGGTTGTGGTTTGGTTAACAATGTTTTTACTACCGAAACCAGGATTCCGTTTTTTGTAGATTCTATAGCTGAAATATATTCACCGGCAGCAGTAAGGTCGGCTTTATCGATTACAAATGTTGAACCGGATAATTTGTACAGATTTTTGTCGCGCCCGGTGATAAGGTAAACGTTATTTCCGGTAAATTTTATCTCTTTATACGTACGCAGGTTTCCGGAAATAATTGGTATTGAAGTGGGTAAGCTTACTCCTGCTTTTACAATTTCGATAGCCGAACCGTTGAATTTATAGATGTCGAGTACATCCAAATCGTAATGCCTTACTACCATGTAGGGATTATTCAGATTATCAGGATTTTTGTGCACGGTGACTGAATGGCTGTACATGCTTAATCCCTGGCCAATCCTGCCAATTCCGCCAAGCGATGTTGCCGCGCTGAAACTGGTGCCGTTGTAGCTGATGATGTTTATTTTGCCATTGTCCTGATTGGTGGTGTAACTCAGCCATGCCCAGAATACTTTGTCCGCATTGCCTGCTTTTGAAACATCGTTGGTAGTGGGAATATTTATCCCGCTTCCCTGAACATAGTCCATCGCCGGAACAACATCCCCGGCCCAGCTCGCATTTGACGGGATGTAATTGTACAACATAGGATGCCCATAATTAGAGTTTAAGCCCATGCTCAGCATAAAATTCCGGTCGTTGATGGTGCACATATAACCCTGGTTTGAACTTGCTGATACAGCGCCCTGAAAATACACCGGGTTATGCACATAAACCTGTTGCCCGGTAAACCCATAGGTTCCATGCGCTCCTCCGGTGGAATTATAAGATACCAGTCGGGTTTTATCGAGAATTTCAAAATCATCAGTAAAATGTTTTTTTTGGAGAACTATTGCGGTTGATGTTTGAGAGGAAATATAGTCGCCTTTACAATCAAGAACAGCTCCGGGGCCTGAAAACGCAAGGTTCCAGTAATCGGCAATAATGGATACAGAGCCATTGTCGTCAATTATTTTGTCGATGCTGGCAGCATGGTTATTGTTATTGCCTGTTTCCCCTTCAGTTGGCGGGAAATGGTACAACCTGAACTTAAAAGTTGCCCCGGCTGAAGAATAAAAACTTTTGGCAGGATTTATTTCCTGAGCTATGGTTCCACTTGTTGTTCCACCTGCTGCTTCATCCTCGGGCTTGGTGCAGGAAACCAGGAATAGCAAGGCTGACAACGTAATTAGGCGTTGTATTTTTTTCATAATTATTACAATTTAAAAATTATACTGAACACCAAAACCCACATGATTACTCTTAAAACTTGAAGTACCCTGGTTGGCGTTTGTCCACGAATATTTTCCAAAATCGAAAACCGCATTTACAATCCATTTGCCAGATTCAGAATGGTAAATCTGGGGTTGAAGTCCCCAACCAAAGAATTTCATGGTGCGGTTTACCGTTTGGTCCTGAAAGCCGGTTTCGGCGTAGTCGGTTTCCAGAATTTTGCCAAAGCCAACACCATAATCGAAATGTAAACTGTTGAAACAACTGTAAATTCCGATCCAGACCGGTATTTCGATCAGGAAAGGTAATCCTTCGGGCAGCACTTTTTCCAGTTCATCGTCCCATTTGCCATTGTTGGCAAAAGGGTAAATCCGGGCGCGGAGATTGGGTACTGATACTTTAAGTTCTGTTGAGCGGTCGTTGGCCAAAAAATTAGCATAATCAATGCCGACAACTCCGGCTAGTCTTACTCCGAAGTTTTTTTTTTTGAAATAATTAATATGAAAGCCGGCTTCGGCAGTGGCAAATAACTGCATGGCTTTCCCTTTGGTGGCCACTTCGCCCAAATCGCCGCCTGGTTTCGAAAACGACATTCCCGTGTTGAATTTTACGGACAGGTTTTGGTTTTGTGTATATCCGGCAATAGCTATTAATAGCAGCAGCAGTGCGAAATAGAAGTTCATTTTCATGGTTATCATTTTTAGGGGTCATTATTTGTTCCGGTTAACCGGAAATGATGGCCTGGATATACCCTGGATGATTTTCAGGTATTACTTTTTCCGGAATCCGTGTAGGTTCAGGTAAATAAAAAATCACAGAGTTCCGGCCAGGTTGTAATTGCTTATTACCTCAAAACACTGCCGTGAATGGAGACCTGACCGGAAACGCTGTGAAGATCTATTTTCTTCCAGAAGAGTGTTTTAAAAAAAGGGTGTAAGCAATTACAGCGTCAAAATTAGTGTGTGCTGTGCGTGTCGGAAATACGGAGTTCATCGTAATTTGCTACGACTTTTACCGTATATTGAAGAAAAAATATAAGGATTTTGCCTTGCTGAACCTGATTCAGCAAACGATCAAAGGATGTTTTGAAGTAGATACGAAATAACGGGAAGCTGGTGAAGGTTAGGTATTTCAGACGATCCCGTTTTTTATAGCATAGCTGATCAGGCCTGCAATATTGTTTACGCTAAGCTTTTTCATAAGGTTGGTGCGGTGAGTGTCAACGGTGCGATGACTGATAAACAACTTGTCGCCAATTTCCTTGTTCGAAAAACCGGCAGCAATCATTTTCAGGATTTCCGTTTCGCGTTCGGTGAGGATTTCTGTTTTCTGTTCCTGATTTGCCGGTTTTAACAAAGCCATAGTTACATCGGTCGAAAAATAAGACTGGCTGGCAGCCACTTTCCGGATGGCACTCACCACTTCATCCTGCGTACAGCTTTTAAGCAAATAACCATTTGCGCCCAAATCAATCAGGCTCTTTATCATCCCGGCTTCGCTGTGCATCGAAAGAATAATTACCTTCACATCAGGGTATTGTTTCTTTACTTCTTTCAGGGTTTCAATGCCATTCATAACAGGCATGTCAATATCCATCAATACTACGTTAACCGGAAGAAAACTCAGGATTCGCAAAGCCTCGCGGCCGTTGTTAGCTTCAGCCGAAACATTTATATCTTCCTGATCTTTCAGAAGTGATTTTAATCCGTCGATAATCAGCTGGTGGTCGTCGGTAAGCAGTACGTTGATTTTGTTCATGACAGAGGTGTTCTGATGATTACTGTAGTTCCATTGCCCGCACTCGATTCGTACCTTAAATTTCCTTTAATGGCATCAATGCGGCTGGCTATACTTAATAAACCGATGCCGTTTTTCTGGTTGTTTTCAACATCGAAACCAATGCCGTTATCGCTTACATTCATCATCACATGTGTTTTGAGCCTGATAAGCTGCACGGTTAGCTGGCTGGCTTTTGAATGTTTGATAACATTACTTACCAGTTCCTGAAGCACCCGGAAAAGAGCAAGTTCAACAGCAGTTCCAATTCTTACATCAAATCCCGAATATTCGAAATTAGCCTTTATCGGCGAGTTTTCGAAATGAAGGTTTAACATGCCTTCGATAGCCGGAACCAGGCCGAACTGCTCCAGCTCCTTCGGAAGCATCTGGTGCGAAATGCTACGGACTTCGGCACCTGCATTATCAAGCATTTTCTGAACTTTTTTGAAATCGGGTATGAGTTCTGGATTGTCCATTTTCTCCGAAAGGACCTGATAGTTCATTTTTATTGCTCCAATGGTTTGCCCTATGCCATCGTGAAGCTCCTTTGCAATACGCCTGCGCTCTTCTTCCTGCGCCTCAAATACTGCATTGATGCGTGTTTCCTGTTCTCTGATCCGTTCGATGTTTAATGCCGATTTTTGCCGCTGCTGATGCCTGTAAAAAAGAAAAATTCCGGCTCCCGTAATGGAAATGAACATAGAAATTAACAGTAGGATTTGCGTTTTGCGCTGTTTCAGTTTAATCTCAGCAAACTCCTTATCCTGTTTAACCAGGTGAAGATCCTGTTCCAGTTTGTCAGTTTCGTACTGTGTTTGAACATCCAGTATTTGTTGCCTGATACGTGCTTCATACAACGAATCGCGAAGAGAAATGTAATGGTTCATCAGCGTGAATGAACTGTCGGGCTGATTGGTGAGTACTTTAAGCTTGGCAAGCGCAAGGGTGGCACTAAGTTCCTCATCTACAACCGCCACTTTGCGGGCTATTTGCAAGGAACGGTGCAGTACATTTAAAGCTTCCCTGTACTGGCCTGTATTGGTGTAAACCATTCCCATCCGCGAAAGTGTTGAAGAAATTCCCTTCGAATCACCTGTACGCTCGCGGATTTCGAGAGATTCCTTTAACAGATCCAGAGATTTTCCGAATTTTTTCTGAGCCATATACAAGCTGCTGATATTGCTTAGATTGGCGGCAACCAATTCTTCTTTATTTAATTGCCTGGAGAGTTTAATGGCTTTTTCATAATACACCAGCGCCTGAATGGTATCATACATCAGGGCGTAAAGATTGGCCATGTTGCCATAGGATGTAGCTTCGCCTTCCGAATCTTTTAACTTGATGCGATAGTATAGTGCTTCCTGGTGATATTTGAGCGCATTATTCAGATTGCCAAGGTTTTGATGAATAATGGCAATGTTGTTCAAACTATACCCAATCCATTTATCCTCACCCAGTTTACGGTATATTTTCAGGGCTTCAATCTGATGTTGAAGCGCATCTTTAAGTCGCCCCTGTTTCTGATCGATAATTCCGAGTTTGTTATGCAGCGATGCTATTCCCGATTGATCGTTTAGTTGTTCACGAATTTTCATGGCTTCATTCAGGTAATTGGTCGCACTCCTGAAACTGGATTTATCAATGTAAATAATTGCCAAATCGTTGTAAGCCTGTGCAATGCCCTTCTTAAACCTGATCTGTTGGGCGAGTTTCAGCGCCTGCTCTCCGAACAGCAATGCCGAATCGGCCGATTTGAAGCGGTAATTCCAGCATAAATCGCTTAATTGTTTTACTTTATTGCTATCGGGTTTTGCACTCAGGATGCGCTCAATAGTGGTTGCATTTTCTCCAAATGAAAAACTCATGGAAGAAAGAAAAATAAGAATAAAGGTGAGTGCGTAGAGAACCTTCATTGAAAATGCTTTCGTTTATGAACGTTTTTTATGTGCAAAAAGTTTTAGGTAATAAAAACCGAAGCTTAGTCAACGCTAATCAGGCATATATCAGTTTGTATTAACTTTCGTGCGATCTTCAGATATACAGAATTTTATGAAATAGTCAAACCAAAACCAGGCAAGTTTTTCGCGCTTGCCTGGTTTTGGTATTGCAATGATGAACCCGGAATTTAACCCATAATCCTTTTCAAGCCTCTTTCGTTCAGTTTATCTAATACTGCTGCAGCATTATTGAATTTATTGTTAAAAATCATAGCAGCAATAATATAAGGTTTAAATCCGGCTTCCTTATAGGTTTCGATGCGGTAGTGCTCAAAAACGCTTTCGGCCACTTCGCCTTCCTTGCACGAAACGCCCGAAATATCAGCCGGCAGGCAATGCATGTACAACGCTTTGCCGCCTTTGGTGAGTTTCATTTTTTCCTCGGTGCATTCCCAGCTTTTGAAACGGGCATTGTTGGCCAGGCATTCCTGTTCCAGCACTTTCAAGCCATCTTTGTCGCTATTTTGAAGCAATTCAGTACGTCGCTGCATTACGGCAAACGGGGCCCAGCTTTTAGGATAAACAATGTCTGCATCGCGGAAAGCTTCATCCATGCTGTTCACCACCCTGAATTTGCCTCCCGAAGCCGCTGCATTTTTGCCTGCCAATTCCACCACGTCGTCAATCAGTGTATAGCCTTCGGGATGTGCCAGGTCAACCTCCATACCAAAGCGGGTCATTAGCCCAATTATGCCTTGCGGCACCGACAATGGCTTTCCGTAACTTGGAGAATAAGCCCAGGTCATGGCAATTTTTTTGCCTTTTAACTTGTCGAGCCCGCCATAATAATCGGCCAGGTGCATGAGGTCGGCCATTGCCTGTGTAGGATGGTCGATATCGCACTGAAGGTTCACGATTCCGGGCCGTTGCGACAGCACCCCGTTTTTGAAACCATCATCCAGCGCATGACCTACTTCCTGCATATAAGTATGGCCCGCACCCAGGAACATGTCATCACGTATCCCGATAACATCGGTGAGGAAACTGATCATATTGGCCGTTTCGCGCACGGTTTCGCCGTGGGCTATCTGCGAGGTGCTTTCGTCGAGATCCTGAACTTCGAGCCCAAGCATATTGCAGGCCGATGCAAACGAAAACCTTGTGCGGGTTGAGTTGTCGCGGAAATTGGAAATAGCCAGTCCCGAATCGAAACATCGTGCCGAAATATTATGATCTCGCAAATATTTCAAGGCCTCGGCTACCAGCAAGGTTTGTTTAAGTTCATCCTCGGTTTTATCCCAGGTTAACAGGAAATCTTTCCCGTAAAGGTTCGTCTTAAGTTTTATAAGTTCTTCAATAATCTGGATAAATGGTTTCATGGGTAGGGTAATTTGGTTTTGTAATGGATTGAGTAGGGGGACGGGAGACCGAAGACCGGAGTAGGAAGTCGGAACCCCGCACCTGGAACTTCTGAAGACCGGTGATGTACATCCGCTGTTAGATCATAAAGGCATAAGCCGCATAAAAAGCAGAAGCCACTACCAGGTCCGAAACCGGAACTTTTTCGTTGGGAGCATGTGCAAGCACTTCGTTGCCAGGCCCAAAACCGATGATCGGGATGCCATAATAACCGTTTATGGTTACGCCGTTAGTGGAAAAAGTCCATTTGTCAACAATCGGATTTTTACCGAAAAGTCCGGTAAATGCTTCAACTCCGGTGGTTACTACTTTGTGCTCGGCCGGAATTTTCCAGGTTGGATAGTATTTTTCCATGCCGTATTTCAGACCGGTATAAGCAACTTCTTCGTAATGCAGCACTTCAACTGTGGCATCCATATCTTTGATAATTTCCTGGATTTCGGCAACAGCTGATTCCTTGGTTTCGCCCCAGGTAAGGCGGCGGTCGAGGTGAAATTGCGCATAATCAGCCACCGCGCAAAGCGAAGGACTTCCTGATTTTATCTCCGAAATGGTAACTGAACCTTTTCCAAGGAATTCATCAGTTCCCAGTCGTTCATTCAGTTTTTCGATTTCGAGGGCTGCGCGGGCAGCCATATAAATGGCATTTTTGCCACGCTCGGGTGCGCTTCCATGGCACGAAAGGCCTTTAAAACGAACCAGTATTTCCATACGGCCACGGTGACCACGATAAATATTGAGGTTGGTGGGTTCGGTGCTGATGGTGTAATCGGGACGTACATTTTCCTCTTCCACCAGGTATTTCCAGCAAAGTCCGTCGCAGTCTTCTTCCATCACACTGCCTACAACCAATACGGTGAGGTCGCGGTCGAAACCGAGTTCCTTTAAAATGCGCCCGCTGGTAACGGCTGCTGCCGGACCGCCTTTCTGATCCACCGTTCCGCGGCCATGTACAAAGCCGTCTTTTATTTCGCCGCTGAAGGGGTCAAAAGTCCAGTTTGCAGGATTACCGACATCCACCGTGTCCATGTGGCCATCAATAGCCAGTATTCGTTTGCCGTTGCCGATGCGGCCTATTACATTTCCAAGTCCGTCTATCCGCACTTCGTCGAAACCGGCTTCTTCCATCTGGCGTTTCAGCTCCAGCTGTACGTCTTTTTCGTACATGCTGGTCGATTTTATTTTCACCAGTTTCGAAAGGTTTTGAGCGGTGTAGTCGCTGTACTTGTGTGAGAGTTCGTTGATTTTTTCGAGTAATTCGTTCATTTGTCAGGATTTATTTTTGTTGTATTTTCAAACAGTTCGTGCAGTTTCTGTTGCAGAATCTTTTTTTCGGGCAACATTGTTTTATATTATGCAACCATGGCAGGCGGGAGGCTGCGACTCATTGCATATTCTACTACTTCGGTGTCTTTATCCTTGCATAGCAAAATGCCGATGCTTGGTTTTTCATTGGGTTTTTTAACATCGCGATCCAGCGCTTCGAGGTAGAAGTTCAGTTTGCCAAGGTATTCGGGTATAAATTTATCGGTTTTTAGTTCAAAAGCTACCAGGCATTGCAAGCCCCTGTGATAAAACAGCAAATCGATGTAAAAATCGCTGTTACCGACCATCACTTTATATTCATCCGATACAAACAGGAAATCTTTACCCAATTCGAGGACCACATTTTTCATTTGGGTGATGAGGCCTTTTTGCAAATCGTTTTCACTGTAATGATCCGGAAGATTGAGGAATTCGAAAATATAACTGTCTTTAAAAGTATTAATTATATCGGAATATTCTGTTTTGAGACTTTTTGAAATGGTCGAATTTCCCAGCATTGTCCGTTCGAATAGGCCTGAAGATATTTGACGATCGATTTCTCTGACACTATATTTTTCGTGAAGGCACTTCCAGATATAAAATTCTCTTTCTTCGTCCGACTTTGTTCTTGAAATCAATATTTTATGAATACTCCGGTTAAGTTTAGTTAAAGCTGAATACTTTATTGATTCCTGCGAAAATTGTCGCCACAGTGTAGCGACAACTTCCTGGGGTGTTTCTTTTCCGGCATGTCGCCACAGTGTAGCGACAATCACATCGCTCTGATTAGTTGTTTCATAATTTTGATCAGCATCTGGAGTAACAAAAGCACTTTGCTTATAACATTCGTAAAATTGAACCATCCTGTAGATGCTTTTACGGTCGAATCCTTTTAATGTGGGTTCATTTTTCAGTAAAAAATCCGACAATTTTTGAACTGTTTTATCGCCCCAGGTACTTTTATCAAGCTGCTTACTAACAAAAGCTCCGGTTTGCCAATACAGATTCACCAATTCCGCATTAACTGATGAAAATGCATTGTCCCTGGCTTGTTTAATAGCCTGTTGTAATATTGAAAACCCTAGACTTTCTATCGGTTCGATCATCGAGTAGAATTTAAATAAAAGTAATTGATATTATTTAAAATTGTCGTTTAACCTAAGGCTCTTTATATGAATATCTTCAATACTAAGCAGAACTTTTTCAGCCGTGGCAGGCAACGAAAACTCAGGTTCAAATTCATGATTACCAACTGCCGAAACTGCATTTTTAATGGCCAGCCATACCGAAAATGCCAGCATCAGCGGAGGCTCGCCCACGGCTTTGCTTTTACGGATAGTACCCTGGTTGGGATATCCTTTTAAAAGCTCAACATTAAAAATGGCAGGGATATCATTCACCGTAGGAATCTTATACGTATCAGGCGAATGGGTCAGCAAATGCCCGTTTTTATCCCACTTTATTTCTTCGGTGGTAACCCAGCCAACACCTTGTATAAATCCGCCTTCAACCTGGCCAATATCAATTTCCTCGTTCAGCGAATCGCCTACATCGTGTAAAATATCGCTACGCAAAAGTTTGTATTCACCGGTGAGCACATCCAGTTCCATTTCGGAAACCGACATTCCATAGGCATAATAATAGAATGGATTTCCTTTGCCCAGTTCGCGATCGTAGAAAATGCCGGGCGTTTTATAAAAGCCTGTTGCACTCAGGCTAACCTGTTTCAGGTAAGCCTGGCTAACCAGGTCGGCAAAAGCAATTTTCTCTTCGGGATAGGTCGATGAAAAAACAAAATTTTCGGCGAAAACCACCTGGCCGGGCACGATGGAATCTTTTTTTAACCTGGCATTTAGTTCGGTTGAAGCAACTTCTGCCAGTCGCGATTTCAGCTTTTCAATGGCATTTTTCACCGCCATGCCGTTCAGGTCGCTACCCGATGAAGCTGCAGTTGCCGAGGTGTTCGGAACTTTTGATGTATTGGTAACACTGACCTTGATATAATCAGGAGAAACACCAAATTCGGCGGCAGCAATACCATGAATTTTTGTATTCAGCCCTTGCCCCATTTCGGTTCCGCCGTGATTTACGGCAATGGTCCCATCGGTGTAGATATGCACCAAAGCCCCGGCCTGGTTGAGGAAAGCGGTAGTAAATGATATTCCGAATTTTACAGGAGTAAGTGAAATACCCCGTTTTACAAATTCGTGTTCGCGGTTAAATTTTTCAATTTCATGCCTGCGGTTCGTATAGCCCGACGACGCCAGCAATTGGTCGTACATCACATGCAGATGGTTGTTCGAAATCGTTTCTCCGTAAGGCGTAACGTTTCTGTCGTTGAATCCGTAAAAATTAAGTTTGCGGATTTCTGCCGGATCTTTTTTCAGGAAACGAGCCATGCGGTCGATGGCAGTTTCGATAACAGCCATTCCCTGTGGCCCGCCAAAACCGCGGAAGGCCGTATTCGACGGCAGGTTGGTTTTGTAAGCTTTACCAACGATTTTAATATCAGGGATATAATAAGCATTTTCGGCATGGAGCATAGCTCTTTCGAGAATAGCCCGGCTGAGGTCGGTAGCAGCGCCGGCATCGGAATTTAATTCGACCGAATAGGCAAGAATCCTGCCTTCATCATTAAATGCGACCTGGTATTTCGACAGGAAACGATGACGTTTGCCGGTTATTTTCTGATCATCGTCGCGAAAAAGATGAATGCCCACCGGCCTTCGTGTTGCGTTGGCAAGCAAGGCAGCCCAGGCAGCCACATGGTTTCCCTGTGTTTCTTTCCCGCCAAAGCCTCCGCCCATGCGGCGAACTTCAACATCAATTTCATTTTTCGAAACACCTAACACTTCGGCAACAATGGCTTGTGTTTCGGCCGGGTTCTGGCTCGAAGCATAAATATGCATCTCTTTTCCTTCGCCAGGAATTGCCAGCGCCGATTGGGTTTCGAGGTACCAGTGCTCCTGTGCGCCTGTTTCGAGCTCACCCGTAAGTACATGGGGTGCCGATTTAAAAATTTCTTCAACATTACCACTTTCGATGGTACGAACAGGAGCGATAAGAGCTCCTTTTTTTATGGCATCCTGCAATGTAAGAATACGCTCCAGCTCTTCAAACTCAATGCGGATAAGTTTTTCGGCCTTAAGAGCAGCTTCTTCGTTTTCGGCGGCAATCAGCACAATGGCCTGTCCTATAAAGGTAACTTCATCCGAGGCAAGGCAAAGTTCATCGTGTATTACCGGGCCCATCTGGTTTTCGCCTGAAATATCCTTGCTGGTAAGTATAGCGGCAATTCCATTCAGTTTTAATGCAGCTTTCGTATCGAGCAAACTGATGCGGGCATGGGCAACCGGGCTGTAAACCACCCTTCCGACCAATTGCCGGTGGGTTGTAATATCGTTCACATAAACCGATTGACCGGTTACATGCTTTATAGCGCTGTCGTGTTTCAGGTTTACTGTTTTCATAGCCCGGAAGTTGTTTCAGCGTAGAATTTTAAAAGTAGATTGCGGGCAACCAGGTTGCGGTATTCAGCGCCTGCACGGGCATCACTCAGGGGCGAAAATTCACTGGCAAGAATTTTCATGGCATGTTCCACATTTTGACGTGTCCATGGTTTCCCAAGCAGGTGTTTTTCAGTATCAGAAGCTCGTTTGGGCATATCGGCCATTCCGCCAAAGGCGAGAATAATTTCTTTCACAATCCCCTGCTCGAGTTGAAGAGAAAATCCGCCGCTTACAGTAGAAATATCCAGGTCTTTACGTTTCGAAACTTTATAGGATTTTATAATGGTTTCAGGTTCGGGCTTCGGAAGATGTATAGCAGTAATAAGTTCATTTGGGCGGATATGGGTTGAGCGATAGCCTTTTAAAAACTCATCCATACGAATGATGCGGTCGAAAGTTACGGACTGCAGTTTAACATGGGCTTTGTACGCCAGCATCAACGGAAGTGTATCACCAATGGGAGATGCCGAACCGATATTCCCTCCAAGGGTTGCCAGGTTTCGGATTTGAAGCGATCCGAAGGTTTTAAGCATGTTATAAATGGCTGGAAGCTTTTCAGCCGAAAGTGACTTAAGATTTTCAAGCGATAACCCGGCACCGATTTTGTAATCTTGCTGATCTCCAACAAAATAATTTAGTTCACCAACATCAGAAATATCAATAATTTCAGATAATACTTCATGTTTCTTTGTTTGGCGCAAAGCCGAATCGGTGGCACCACTGATGATAAGTGCACCTGGAAATTTATTCCTGAATGCCAGCGCATCCGCCAATTTTAAAGGCTTGTAATATTTTTGAGTTGCTGTTTCAATTTCGATGGGGGAACGATCGCGGTTTATCTCATCGAGCAGTGCACAGATTTTTGCTTCGTGAAGTTTAAATTTATCGGCATCGGCTTTTGAACAAACATGTTCGGCGGCTTTTATAATCGGCTGGTAGCCGGTACAACGGCATAGATTACCTGTAAGTGAATCTTCAATTACCTCCCTGGAGGGATTATGGTGATTTTTATACAACCCGAACAGCGACATGACGATGCCCGGAGTACAGTACCCGCATTGGCTTCCGTTATGGTTCACCATTTCCTGCTGCACGGGATGAAGCGAATTGGAATCAGCCAGATTTTCGACCGTAATAAGCTGTTTACCATGGATCATAGGAAGGAAAACCAGGCAGCTGTCGATGGTTTTATACCTGAGTTTACCTCCCTGGTTTTCAGCAATTACCACTGTGCAGGCTCCGCAATCGCCTTCGGCACAACCTTCCTTTACGCCTTTGTGAAAAGGGAAGGAGCGGAGGTAGTTGAGTACCGTGGTGGTTGGCTTTAATTCGGAATCTGCATGAAAATCAACCGTAACCACCTGGTCGTTCAACACAAACTGAATTTTTTCCCTCGGAGCGCTCATGATTTTTTCAAAGTGTTTTTTACATCGATCATTTTGGCAATGATGCTGATGGCTATTTCGGCAGGAGTTTCAGCGGCAAAAGGGATGCCAATGGGCATATCTATTTTTGCAAGCTGTTCAGATGAAAGGATTTTGCTTTCGATGGCTTTGTTACGGATTTCGGCTACTTTACGCTTGCTGCCTATCATTCCGAGGTAGGCATGTTCGAGCGGAGCGCAGGCCAGCAGTACCTTTTCGTCAAATTCATGCTGATGTGTTACTATTACTATGTAGGTATTTGTATCAAAATCCAGTGAATGAATAAGTTGTAGTAAATCGCCATTGCGGGTTTCAACCCCGGGCTGGTTCCAGTTTTCGAAAATCCCATCACGCTGGTCGAATACAAAAGGCCGGAAGCCAAGCCCGCTGGCATAACCGGCAAGTGCCTTGCCTATATGCCCGCCTCCGAATATGTAAAGTTTGGGTAAGCATCCGATGGATTCGAAATACACTTCCATGGTGCCGCCACAGTGCATTTTCAGATCATTTTCGAGGTGAAATTTCTTTATCCGGGGCTCGCCGCCCGACATCAGCCCAAGTGCATCCTGAATTACCTGGAATTCGATGCTGCCACCGCCAATGGTTCCTTTTACAGAGCCATCAGCAAACACCAGCATTTTTGAGCCTGCTTTCCGCGGTGTTGAACCGGTGGTATCTGTTACCAGGCAAAATACGGCAGGGATTCCCTGTTCAATTATTTTTTTGAGATCGCTAAAAATTTCCTGCATTTTCAATAGAAATATCAGGCTAAATTATGAAAAATCGGGCGCTTTGTGAAGTCGGGCAATGTTTATTTTTAAGCGAAGAGGGAAAGGATTACGACGAAGTTCAATTGCGGGTTTAAAAGGGTCGGAGTACAAATCAGAAACCTGGTATGGCTGGATTATTACACTGGCGAATGAGAACGCTACACTTCGTTTTAAATCACGCCAGCCAATAACCATTATAAAGCTTATGCTCTTTCGGGTTTTAGATTCAGCCTGCTACGGATAACTGCAATTTCAGAGGGAATGGATTCGGAGAGATTATCAAGCAACTCATTAATTCTTCCCGCCTTGTATTTATTTTGCAGCAAAACACTGGCCGATGAATAAATGGTTTCTTCTAGTTTTTCCTTGCTTTGCCGGCCTTCCATATAAAGTGCTACTTCGTTATGCCAAAGCAGTACAGGCATATAAACTGTTTTATCGATAAACTTTTTCTCCAGTGCCAACAGGTTATATCTTTTGGCAACAGCCAGGAGTTTGCTATATTTTTCGGCACTTAACAAGGCCTGCACATAAGCCGCAAAAAATAAATGCCAGCGTGTTGCGAAAATCTCCTTTTTGTAAGCATCGAGAAAAGTAGAAGCATAACTTACCGCATTTTTGCCCATTTTATTGTAAACTAAAGTTCTGATATAGAAACTGGCAAACCCGATTTTATTGTAAAAGCTATTGGTCTTTTTCAGATCGGGAATTGAGGAGCTCATTAGTTTTAAAGCCTTGTTGTACTTACCGCTGCGAAGCAAAACACCGCAAAGATTGGCCAGGTAAAACAGGTAATCGCTGTTTTTTTGCCTGATGGACAGATACCCGAATTTTTCGGCCAGCGCCAGTTCATTCAGTTTGCTGTGCATCATGGCCCGGTTCGAATAATAGTTTGCCAGCAGCCGTTTCGAATAAAAAACATCGGTTTTGAAAAGCCGGTCTAATTCATCGTACACCACACGCAGGTTTTCGAATTCGCGGTAATTGTAATATAAAAATGTTAATCGCACTGCCGCCCTGTACCGGGTATATCCGTCGAGCGTAGGATCGTTGAAAGTAGTTTGCAGGAAATCGCTGTAATGAATAGGTTCGGCATCAAGAGTTTCGTGATGCCTGATAATTTCTTCGGCAGCCTGGTTCAGCTGGGTGTTGATAGCCATGCTGCGCCGGTAAGCCTTTTCGTGTTTTTGAAGGTAATCATTTATAGGTTTGTAAAACTGATTTCGAACACGGATGAGCAGATAATCCCTGAAATACTGAAGCAGTTCGTAAAACCGCAGAAAAAAATACTGCGAGGGACTGATCGTGCGGATATAGGATAGGATTTCTTTCTCTTCTTCAGGCGTAATGGCATCAATCATCACCTGTTTCTCAGTGTATGCCAGCCATTCATAAAACTTATCCACATCTGCCTTATCAAGCGACTGTGTTATCCATGTTTTAATATAGGAATAGGAGCGTTTGTCAATTTTGGGATCGTACTCTTTTGCAGTAGCAGGATTATGGCAATTACCATGAATAGCAAGCAGTATCTGGCTATTGATGCCTTTGTTGAATTTCTGGATACTCAGCAGGTAATCTACCTCGTGGGGATAGAGTTGATTGGCAAAATCGCTGAAAGTAACCAGTTTGATCCGCATGGAGAAGAATTTGGGATGAAATTACTGCAAAAATTGATGGTGTGCAATGTTTTGAATGCCTGCTGCGTAATTTTTGCCTTGGGTAGGCAGAAAAAGAATGGGAGCTGGAGAAACCCGTAACCAGGTTTTCCAACTCCCTCCTAACCACAATCAAATGAACTCAAATGTATTTTTAAGTAGATCGCTAAATGTATTAATGAATAAAGCTCCTGGTTTCGGTATTAAATACATCCGGTTTTTCGAACATCATAAAGTGCCCGCATTTAGGAACCATTATGAGTTTGCTGCCGGGAATTTTATCTGCACCGTTTTTGGCAATATCAACTGTTCGGCCCGGGTTGAGGTAACGGTTCGGGATCAGGTTGTCATTTTCGCCGAAAAAGATAAGGGTTGGTACTTTAATATCCTGTAAATAATCCAATACCGGATTATCGACCATGCCACCTACGGATTGTACCACGGCATAACAATATGCGTTGAAATCCTTGGCTGTGCGCCAGGCAATACGGTCGGTGATCATAAAATCAGCATCAGCCGGAAGCCGGTAAAAGTTTGTTGCCAGGTTGTTTTGTATGGCTTCAGTGGTTGTAAGCCGCACGCCATCAAGTGTCATTACATTTTTAAACCACTGGCGTTGTCCTTTGTTGAAAGCTTCAAATCCTGCAGGATCAACCAGGATCAATCCTTTAACAATGTCAGGGTAGGTAAGGCTGGTAGTAATGGATATCTGCCCACCCATTGAATGACCAGCGAGGTAAACTTTTCCAAGATTCAATTCATGGACCAGTTCATTCAGAATGCCGGCATAAAATGTCATCAAACCACTATGCGGCTGTTTACTCGATTTTCCGTAACCGGGCAAATCGATGGCAATGCAACGGTAATTTGTTTTAAGCGTTTCAACATTTTTTATCCATGCTTGCGAATAACTTCCTAAACCATGAATAAAAATAATGGTTTCACTGCCTTTGCCTTCGTCATTGTATGCTATATCGTAGCCGCTTTGGGGCAGATGTATTTTTTTAACTTCATACTTATACTTCATATCGTCCATGTTGCTCAGGTTCGATATTGACTTGTATGGCGTGCTGCAACTGCTCATGATAATCAGTATGATTGCAAAGCTTGTATATATTGATTTTCTTATCATATCGTTATAAATTTAACTTTAGAACATGAGCCATTTGAAAACCAAAAATGCCGTGTACGGATTTGTTGGTCGTCCTTCTATGTCACCGTTTACAGCACTACCATAAGAGTTTTGCCTGCTATCGTAAAAATTTCCCAGCATCAGATAAGCTGCATGTGCTTCCAGACTCATAAACGGCCCGAAGTTATAAGCAACATTGCCATTAACTTCTGTTCCAATGATATTGCCTCCACCCGCAGGTTGAATTGTGCTCAACGCAAAAGCTCCACCTATTTTCGCGGTCAGCTTGTTTGGGATTAATCCTTTGGAAGCGTTTAATGTGATACCCGTCATACCGTAACCCATATTTGAAATATCCAGGATGGCTGGTGTATACCGGTTAACTACATTGCCATGTGGCATTAACAAATAGGAACCCGAGCTGATAAAAATTGCTCCCGGCGCTCCATATTGGTTACCGGTAATTACACCCGAATATTTTCCATCGCTCAAGCCGTTGGCATCGCCCGATGAATGAATCACATCCAACGTAACAACATCATTCAGGGTTTGACCATAGCGATACGAAGCGCGTACATTACCCGCATAACCGAATATATTTGTAGCACGGCTCCAATCAGTTTGTGAAACCGTTTGCTTTGTTAAAGTATCAGCCTTCCCCAGGTTGAAATTTAAAAATCCGGTTATCATCAACGGATCGATCCAGTGCTCAGTATTTCGTCCGAAGAAAGTTCCCAACCAAACAACATCCGATTTGTATGGTACATTCCCAAAATTGAATTTATAAACTCCATTATGAGCGGCAAGTAAACTGTTAAATCCTTCGCCAAGTATGGATACACCTCCAGCGCCTGATGCGCGGTCTCTTAAATAATAGGCTGAAGCGCCGATTTTCCATGTACGACTTACGTCTTTTTCACCCGTTAATTCTAACAAGGACACATCATCATTCAATTGAACGTAATTTTCATACAGTTTGTAATAACCGCCTTTTAATCGTGAGTAGTCCCATTCTTTTCTCACTGAAATCCCAACTCCATCCGTTCCGAAATAGGCCAGCCTGTAACCGGTAGTGGTCATTTTATCGAACAGCGTTTTATATGGATTGTAAGGTGTGTCGAACATGCGCTGAAGTCCGACGTTGATATATAAACCTTTGGTCGGATTAAGTTCCAGTTCGAGATTTTGAGTTTGCAGGTTAACCTGGTCAGCTGATATAGCACCACCAAAATTCCCACCGGCACCGTAAGCAACGTCGCCCCAGGTCCAGTCCAGTTCGAAGGAAGCTCTTAAAGTAGCTTTTCCGTTGAATAAAGAAGGCTGGTAGATAAAAAACGGAATTAAACGCTGCTCAATGTATGCACTTGTTTTTGTACTGCTTGTTTTGGTGGTGTTGGCACCAAAGAGTCGTCCTACAACTTGTCCTTTCAAAAAATCATTTTCAGGATACATATTGGATATTACGGCCTGATTGATATAAAAAGCAAGAAACTGAAATTCTTTGTTCGCTTTTTGTGGAATCTCCTTCGAAAAATACTGATTTGTAGGTAGTTGAGCAATAACTGTTGATGAAATCAAGAGTAATGCCACTAAACCACGTAATTTTTTCATCATGCTGTCCTTTGTTATTTTTGATTTCGGTTGCAATAAAATAAAAAGTCAGAATATAATATGGGTATCATTATATCCTGACTTTAATTCATGTAAGATTATTTTACAACCTGAACGAAAGTCTGAATGTTCATGGTTCCAAGTTTGCCTCCGTTGGTGCTTCCGAATCCGGCAGCTATAGTAGGCGGAGTTGCATTGATGCTTGGCGTTGTTTGAACAACTTCATACTTCATGGTGTATCCGGTTTCCGCTTTCGTGATTTCGAAAATACCTTCGCTTGTTACAGCTGTAGGTGTGCTTTGATTTAAAATAATCGTCCAGATTGATCCTGTTGCAGGTTTCGTTTGTACATACGTTCCTGAATAAATTGTCTTTGTGCCAAGTGCATATGATTCAACATAATACGTATTGTTGGCATCAAATCTGGCCAGTATTGAATCCACTTTAAAGTAAGAGGATAATAAAACAGCCACATTGGCTCCTGATGATTTCCAATTGCCAACAAGACCATCTGAAGCTGGGTTATACACATCGGCTTCGTCACTTTTACTGCATGAACTCAGACCAATGGCAACTGCAACAAGAATAAAAAGTAAATTTCTCATGTTTTCTCGGGTTTTTTAGTTTAGATTGCTAATTTAATTAGGAGTTAAAGATTTATGGTGTGTGATTAATAAATTAAAGGGTCGACAGAAGGGTTATATTTTGCATTAAAAGTATTTAAATGATTGAAATACATTTAATTATATTAAAATGTAATTACCGGGACTATGCAATTTTTCCCCAGCGGATTACATTTGCACCCCAGGCATAACCTATTCCGGCTGCAATCATAGAAATGATGCTTCCTTCCGAAATTTTTCCCATCTGCTGTGCCAGGTGCAGCGACAGAATCTGGTCGATCTGGCCCAGGTGTCCGTAGTTTTCGAGGTAAATGGTTTGCTCCGGCTTCAGTCCTAATTCTTGCACCAGGCTGAAATACAAGGATCTTTTAAAATGCAGTGCTGCCAGGAAATCCATGTCAGATTTTTTTACACCTGATTTTTCAAAGGCCTTGTCAATACACTCCATCCAGTTCTTCATCGATACTTCGTTCAGGCGGGCTTTCATGTGTTTTTCATCAAAAACTTTGAGCGAACGATGTGCCTCATGGATATTGTCGCAGGTAATCGGGTTTTCGGTTCCGCCAAATTTTACACCCGCATCGCGGGCCATGGTGCCATCGGTTACAATATGAGTTCCCAGCAATTCGTTACGGCCTAGATTTTTTTTCAGCAGAATGGCTCCGGCGCCGGCAGCCAGGTTATACATAAACGAAACTGCATTATCGGTATAATCCAGGAAATCGCCGTTACGATAACCGCCTGCAATCAGAACCGTATTCAAATCCTGATCGGCAAACATCATATCCTTTGCTATTTTCAGTGCGGCCACCGATGTGCAGCAACGTTGCTGTATATCTAATGCCCAGGCATTAACTGCCCCGATTTTTTCCTGTATGTAAATTCCGGTTGTGGTAAGCGGATATTCCTTCCACTCTTCGCCGATGGAGATGATCAGATCAATTTCCGAAGCCGGTGTATGGGTGTTTTTGAGGCAATCGAGTGCTGCTTTTACGCCCATTTCCTGTGTGCCATCGCCTTCACCTGGCATTGGTTTTTCAATAATTCCAAGTTTTTGAATAATGGCCTCTTCGCTCCATTGGTTGTTGGTAGCCGCCGAAAGTTGTGCCGCCGTCATGCGCAATTCGGGAATGTAAATCCCGGTTCCTGCTATGCCCACATGAAGTCTTTGGTTGAAAGGTTGTGACATAATGATCTTAAAATTTAGTAGATAAACAGGTTACTTCCCACAGCCAGCCCGGCTCCTGATGCCACAAACATTACTCTGTCGCCTCGTTTTACACGGCCTTCGGTTATCGCATGATGAAAAGCCATAGGCACACAGCCCGAACCGGTGTAACCATATTTATCCATAATGGTGGTGGTTTTCGACATAGGTTGGCCTAAAATTTCCATCACTTCAGTGATCACCGAATAGTTTATCTGCGTGAAAATGAAATGATCGATATCATCAACAGAGAGGCTGTATTTATCCAGAATTCTGTTCACAACTTTAGGCCACAGTTTTACGTTTCTGTCGCCGGGCATGGGTTGCAAACTTAAAAGGCCATGCTGATTGTTTTCGAGCACTTCGGCAGTTACGGGCATTTTTGATCCCCCGGCATAAATACCTATATAATCAAACTGGGTTCCATCAGTAAGCAACTGGCTGCCAATATATCCTGATGTATCTTCATTGTTCCGGCCGATTACTACCGCGCCTGCGCCATCAGCAAACAAAGAGTATCCAAATGCATCGTCGGGCCGAAGGAAAGCAGGCATATTATATACACCGATCACAACACCATACTTTATTGAAGCATCGGTAGCCATTATTCGTGCAGCATTATCGAGGGCAATGGTAAAGCTGGCGCACGAAGCATTTACATCGAATGTCGACGACCAGGCCTCTTCTTTTTGAATGCGTCCCTGAACGAGTATGGATGTGGCCGGTGAAATATATTCAGGGGTATCGGTGCCAACGATAAACAGGTTGATTTCGTCGCCTGTAATACCGGCATCGGCAATGGCGTTGAGTGCAGCTTTGGTAGCAAAGTCAGCGGTAGTTTCGGCAATGCCCCTCATGTGAGCCATGTGCCGGCTGAAAACGCCAAGCTTATTCTCAAGCTTTTCAGTTTTAAATTCAAGCCCTGTAAGGCTTATCAGTTCGGAGTTGGATATGGATTCGCCGGGAGCGTAAAAACCGGTTCCTAAAATTTTAATGGGGAGCATATTTGTAGGAGTTCAAAAAGGTTCAAAAGGTTTAAAGTTCAATTATGTTCAAGGTGTTCGGATGTTCATTTATTCTATTGTTCAAATGTTCATGCTTTGAAGTTCGGTTGTTTACTCAATCGAATATCCAGATCACTTGTATTTCACTAAAAATACCAAGCACTAAGCACCTGGCACTGAGCACTCTGCACTAGCCTACCAATATCCCATTTCTTCTGCCTTTTCCTGAAGTTCCTTCCTGAAATCGGGATGGGCAATGGATATGAGCATGTGGGTGCGTTCGCGAACGGTGCGGCCGGTTAACCGAACGCTTCCCCATTCGGTAACCACATAATCGGTATGACTGCGGTGAAGGGTAACAGCGCTTCCGATGGGCAATACCGGCACAATGGTCGAAATTTTTCCCCTTTGCGCGGTGGAGCGGCAAGCGATAATAGATTTCCCTAAACCGTCAGTTCCTTCAATGGCTGCCGATGCTGTATCGGTTTGACCGCCGGTGCCCGAATATTGTTCAATGCCAATGGATTCGCTCGAAACCTGCCCTGAGAAATCAATCATAATGCAGGTATTGATAGAAACCATACGGCTATTTTGTTTCATTGCGCAAGGATCGTTCACATACCTGCCCCTCAGGAATTCTACGTCCGGGTTATTATCAAGCCATTTATACAGTTTCAGGCTGCCCATGGCAAAAGTGCAGATGAATTTATTTTTATGAACCGACTTTTTCTTATTGGTGATCACGCCCCGTTCAAATAATTCCATCATACTATCAACCATCATTTCGGTATGCACGCCCAGGTCTTTTTTGGTGTGCAGCGATAAGGCAACCGCATTGGGTATTTCGCCAATTCCCAATTGTATGGTCGATTCATCCTCGACCAGTCCGGCAATATGTTCTCCGATTTTCAGCGCAATTTCATCAGGTTCGGGTGCCGGCAGCGTAGGAGGTGTTTGCGAATATTCCACAAACCAGGTTACCTGGCTCACGTGAACATAGGTTTCGCCAAAAGTACGCGGAAGCTGGTCGTTTACCTCCAGAACTACTATTTCGGCGGCTTCAACTATATCCTTTTCGTAAGTAATTCCGAGCGAAAGCGAAACAAAACCTTTATCGTCAGGAGGCGTACAGGTTCCGAAAAACATATGCGGGCGGCGAACTTTCAGCCTGTCGGAAGCCGCGCGGTGAAGCATATTCGGAACATAAGTAACTGTACCGGTTTTCTCTTTCAGTGCCTGCCGCGATCCGGGTGCATGAAACCAGCTGCAGAGTTCGAAATGCCCTTTCATCTCCGGTTTCATATAGAAATCGTAAGGCTTTAAAGTGAGTACCGAAAACACCTTAACATCGGTAACCCGGTCTTTTGCCAGGTGAAATTTCGACATACATCCCTGTGGCTCCGATGCACATTGCGCCACAATAATATCGGTATCACTTTTAATTAACTTAACGGCATCTTCAATGCTGATAAGCTTTTCGTTGTAAATTAACTGGTCAGTTGTCATTATACAGCTTATTTTTTCGACAAATTTACCTTTTCTAAATTTGATTTCCGGTACGAATAATATAAAGTAAGACTAACCAATACCGATACTACAATTGCAGTAGCTGCTGCAATAGCCGGGTTTTGAACCTTTCCGGAAAAATACCTGTCGAAGAATCCGAAACTAAACCCATAATTTGTTATTAACCATGGGAAAATGTAGTAAACCATGAAATAGGTTAGCAAGGCTGTTACAGAACCGGCAATGGCTGTTTTCAGGGAAGTGTTTTTATAAAATATCCCGAAAACAATGGGTACAAATGCGATGGAGAAAAAGGAATAAACCCCGTTTTGAGCAAAAATAGCCACACTTAGGTTAGGATGCAGGAGTTGTGAGCGTGCAGCCAGAAACGACACAACTGCCATACCCACAATTACCAGCCGGTTGATGAGGATATAATTTTGCTCGTTGGTCACAAGTTTACCAAAAAGCGGTTTAATGATATCCGAGGTAATGGTTGTACTCAGGCTTTGAATCAGGCCTTCAATGGTTGATAATCCGGCACTTATAAGACCCAGCACCACAATAAGACCTATACTGATCGCCACCCAGCCATTCGAAAATATTTTAACCACATAAGCAGGTATAATTCCATCTATTCCAAGTGCTTTTCCGTTTGAGGTGAGATCGGGAAAGGTAAGCCTGGCGTACAATCCGGCGAAAACTACCGAGTAAAACAACAACTGTATAATTACTGCTGAGATAAGGTATTTGTTTACATCGCTTTCCTTTTTCAGCAGCAATGATTTGGTGATGATATGTGGCTGACAAACTACAGCAACACCAACAACCATCTGGGCCACGACTATCTCAAAAAGATCGCGGAACAGGGGACTTGCGGGGTTTGTTGGCTTTACCAGGTCGGGACTGATAGCAGCGAGTTTATCGAAAAACGAAAACAACCCATCTTTCAAATACTGGTATCCTGATGAAATGAGGATTACCGCTACCACTACCATCACGATTGCTTGCATGGTATTGGTGTAAACCATTGAATTGGCTCCCCCGAACATCATATATCCGAAAACAAAAACTACCACAATGAGGAGCATACTCACTTCGCCGATGTTGAGCGCCTGGCTCAAAACTTTGGTAATTGCAACCAATATCAGTACAATAAATGTGAGAAGCAGAACTGATAAAAATGCGATAAACAGCGCATATCCTTTGCTGTTGTATCGGGTTCCAATCCAACTCGCCAGGGTTAGCGCCTTTACATTGGTTCCGTGCCGGCGAAAACTTTTGGTAAGTACCACCAGCGAAACCAGTGAAGCAATTGGGAAAACCACACCAAACGAAAGCAACCCGCTTAATCCATATGCTGCAATAAGCCCGGGATTGATAACAAAGGTCGCAGCGCTGGTCATGGCAGCTGCCAGCGAAAGACCAACGAACATAGGAGAGAAATTAAAACTTCCGACAGCGTAATCGCTGATGTTTTTGGTTCGGAGTGCTCCGCGTATCACAAAAAAGAGGATGAGCGCAGCGTAAAACGCTATCAGTATCCAACCTCCGGTAACCTGTGCTGATGATGCCATGGTGCGAATTAAGAAAGGTTAAGGTTTAGGGATTTATTAAAATGTTAATGGTTCAATGCTTCGCGTACAAAAGGTTCAGTGCTGCGCGTTCCTGTTATGTTCCTTGCTGCGACGGTTTTCAGACTGGCCAGGTTTATCCTGGTTAACTAAAACCCGGGAATTAAATCGTAATTCCACCATCCACGCTCAAAGTAGCCCCGTTGATGTAAGCCGCTTCGTCGCTGGCCAGGAAAAGGTATGCTGATGCAATTTCTTCGGGAGCACCGAGCCGGCCAACCGGAACTTTTTCTTCCATGGCTTTCAGCACGTTTTCGGGCATTTTTTTAACCATTTCGGTGGCAATAAATCCCGGGGCGACTGCATTTACGGTAACTCCCTTGCGGCCAAGTTCACGGGCAAGTGTTTTTGTAAGGCCAATTACCCCGGCTTTTGTAGCTACATAATTCGTTTGACCAAAGTTTCCGTAAAGAGCAACTACCGAAGAAGTATTAATGATGCGGCCATATCCTTTTTCGACCATCACGGCACTTATACATTTGGCGCAGTTAAAAACACCGGTCAAATTCACATCAATTACCTGTTGCCACATATCGGGTGTCATTTTTTTAATCGATGCATCGCGGGTAATACCGGCATTGTTAATCAGGATGTCGATACGGCCGAATTTATCGGTTGCATTTTTTGTAGCTGTTTCCACATCGGCGAAAGAAGCAGTATTTACTTTTTCGAAGGTTGCTTTGCCTCCGGTTTTTTCAATTTCCGAAACAGTAAGCAAGCCTTTTTCCTCATTCATATCCCAGATAATGGTTGTGGCACCTTCGGCACTGAATTTCAGGGCTGCTGCACGGCCAAGTCCGTCGGCTCCGCCGGTAATTACTGCTACTTTGTTTTCAAGTCTTTTCATTGTCTTGTTTTGTATGTGTTGTTATTTTTTAGATACCTTGTTGAAATTTATGCTTCCGTCTTCCGATTTCCGTTCTCGGTCTTTTTCTACTTGATATTCTCAATAATTAATGCTGTTCCCTGTCCACCACCGATGCAAAGCGTTGCCAGACCAATATTTGAGTCGCGACGCTTCATTTCATAAATAAGGGTTGTGAGAATCCGCGCTCCGGAAGCACCTATTGGGTGACCCAGTGCAATAGCGCCCCCGTTTACATTTACTTTGGCCGGATCGAGTTTCAGATCGCGGGCAACGGCGATGGATTGTGCAGCAAAAGCTTCGTTGGCTTCAACCAAATCAATGTCTTCGATGGTGAGTCCTGCTTTTTTCAAGGCGGCCTGGGTGGCAGGTACAGGTCCATAGCCCATAATGGCCGGATCGAGGGCTGCATTGCCATAGGATAAAATACGTGCCAATGGTTTCACGCCAAGTTCGGCAGCTTTTTCGCCCGACATAATGATAAGCATACAAGCGCCATCATTAATGCCTGATGCATTTCCCGCAGTTACGGTTCCATCTTTTTTAAATGCGGGTTTCAGTGCCGCTAGCTTTTCGAGCTTCAGTCCGTGTTTCGGGAATTCATCAGTATCGAAAATTATCGGATCACCTTTACGCTGTGGAATGCTTACAGGTACAATTTCGTCAGCAAAACGGCCTGATGCCTGGGCTTGTTCTGCTTTTAGCTGGCTTTGGAGTGCAAACATATCCTGTTCTTCACGGCTGATATTCCAACGTTCGGCAATATTCTCAGCCGTTATTCCCATATGGTAATTGTTGAACGAATCAGTGAGCCCGTCCAGGATCATGCTGTCGATCACCTGTCCGTGGCCCATGCGGTAGCCGTTACGACCCTGAGGCAATAAATAAGGTGCATTCGACATGCTTTCGGTTCCGCCTGCAAGCACCACATCGGCATCGCCAAGCATGATAAACTGGGCAGCCATCGAAACCGCCCTTAAACCTGAACCACACAATTTGTTGATGGTCATGGCGGGTTTTGTATCCGGAATACCGGCGTTAACAGCGATCTGGCGGCTTACATTTTGCCCCAGGCCTGCTGAGAGTACATTGCCGATGATGGTTTCCGAAATTTCCTCCGGGTTTATACCTGCTCTTTTAATGGCTTCTTTTGCAGCAATAACGCCAAGTTCGGTTGCCGAAAGTCCGGACAGGGAACCACCAAAATTGCCAATGGCAGTGCGCACAGCTGATGCTATAACTATTTCTTTCATAGTGATTTATTTTTCGAACCACGAAGAAACGTTATTCCTCAGGCAGGAATCCAATTGATCCGGAAGAAATTGGGGTTGACAGAAGCAATATTTTATGTTCTATAATTAATATAATATATTGATAAACATTACTATACATGTGATATTGAAAATATAGACCATGTGATATAAATTCTTAATTAATTTCTGATTTATTAAACCAGATTGCAAATCTGAAACTCCGTGTGGCGGGATTTTAAATCCCGCCAAGCCAAATCGGCCAGGCTTGCTGGTGCGGATTTGTAACTTAGTGAAGTGATTTCATCAGCCTTAGGCTGATAATCCGCACCCCAGCAGTTCAGGATTTGTTCGCGGGTGCGGATTTATAATCCGCACCAGGTGAGTTCAGGATTTGCAATCCTTTCATAAGAATCACAAAAAATCATTATGAAAAAATTATATCAATTAAACCTTTACCACCCGCATAATCGACGGCTGAACTATATTTGTAATAATGAGGCTCAATCACCCAACCTGCCCTTACCGGATTAACATGAATATATGACATTTTCTGTTGCAGAAAATCAGGAGAATATATTTCTTTTGGCTCATTACCATCCTGCCAGAATTTATAAAACTCAATTTTCTTGTTGTACTTCCCTGCAAATTCAAAACGGTCGAGCAACCACCTGCGCCTGCTTTCAGGAATCTCTTTTATCTTTTCAATAATTGCCTTACTGGTAAACTTCTTGAAATCCCTGAGAATATCAGATAAACTTAAGGTTCCGCCTTCCTTTGCTGCTGCAATCAAATGCAA
>CALCJE010000274.1 GCA_937965665.1 uncultured Bacteroidales bacterium | reverse complement strand
TCGTCAGCAGGTTGCTGCTGGACGACAGATTTATGTTGTATATCCGTTGATTGAAGAGTCGGAAGTGCTCGATCTGAAAAACCTGCAGGATGGATACGAACATCTGAAAGAAGTTTTTCCTGCCCCAAAGTACAAGCTCAGCATGGTTCACGGGCGAATGAAACCTGATGAAAAGGATGCTGAGATGCAACGCTTTAAGCAGGGTGAAACCCAGATTATGGTTGCCACTACGGTGATAGAAGTAGGTGTTGATGTGCCGAATGCATCGGTAATGGTGATTGAAAATGCCGAGCGTTTCGGGCTTTCGCAGTTGCACCAGCTTAGGGGTAGGGTAGGGCGCGGCGCCGACCAGTCGCATTGTGTGCTCATGTCGGGATTTAACCTTTCGGCTGATGGCCGTACCCGCATTGAAACCATGGTTCGTACCACCGATGGCTTCGAAATATCGGATGTGGATCTGAAACTGCGTGGGCCGGGCGACCTCGAAGGAACACGGCAAAGCGGCATCCTCGACCTGAAATTGGCTGATATTGTAAGGGATGAACAAATGCTGCGCGCAGCGCGAAACATAGCAATAAGATTGCTGGATGATGACCCGCAACTGTTAAAACCCGAAAACCAGCGCATGGTCCGCTACCTTGAGTACCTGCGCACTAAAAAATCGGAATGGGCAATGATCAGTTGATCAGTCGTCGGTTATGAGAAGTTCGGAATGATTGCCGGTAAATTTCTCGGTTCGTTACTTGCCCCCCGAATATACCATCTTTTTTGTTTGAACGGAATTCCCGGTTTTCAACACCAGGTAATAGATCCCTGCAGGTGCATTTCCCGGCGTCCAGTCGCAGAAATACTGGCCTTTGGGTAAATGGTCCTTTACAAGCGTAGCAACCACGTTTCCTTCAGCATCCTGTACCTGCATCAACACCTGCGAAGTTTCATTTAAGCTGTATTGGATATGTGTTGTGGTGGTAAATGGATTTGGCGAGTTTTGTTCGAGCAAACCGTTGCTTGCAGCTTCCTGATCCGCAACATCAGTTGTGATCAGCGAAGGGCTGCCTGCCTGCACCCATGCCGTATAAATCAGCGAAGCCAGTGCATGCGATGCCCGCTGGAACAAGGAGGTTGTATATCCGCTTGTTTTGGTCCACAAGGCATTGGTGTACGTTGTATTATAACTGCCTGCCGAAACCGATTTGGCATAAGTATCAGCCAGCAACAGCGAATCGCAGTACTTATTGTTGAAATAAATGTAATCGAAAATATATTGATTTACATTGCTGATTTCAGTAGCATCACTTCCTGAATATACAATCAGTGAAACTTTGCTGTTAATCATAGTCGATTCGTACCGCGAATGCAGCCCTGTTTGACTGGTCAGTTGTCCGTCGTAATTCTGCGTGATGTGCAGTGGCATATGCCCGTCGGCAACATAATGTCCCAGGTCAGCAGCAAAAATTTTGGCTTTGTCGAAATTGCGTCTTTTTAAACACTCGCGCAGCGAATCGAAACTGGCAATGGTAGCCCAGGGCAAGGTTCCGTTATCAATCACAAATGCACTCCCGTAGAGGGTATTTACCGAATCCAGCGTCTGGGGAATTCTGCCCTTGGTAAGGAAATCATTGTAACTGTCAATATCAATATAGTGTTTAGGCCCTTCGGTTTTATCGTTGCTTTTACGATAATCGGCATCCGAAGCATGGGTTTTGAGATACGAAACCCACGTTTGGAAGTCCTTCATTTGTGCGTTGAAAGATAATGCGGCTGCTTCACTAATTTTACTGTGACCGGTGCCTCCCCAGCTGATCAGAATGAGCGAAAATGAGATGAGGATGAGTGATGAGAAGAAAAACTTATTCAAGAGGCTGTATTTGAGTTTTAAAATTTAGGGGAGGCAAAAATAGTCATTTTATGTTCACGCGGAACAAAATTGTATGAGGCTGGAACAGCGGATGATAAATATCACTTATGCCAGGGCGGGTTTTCCTGTTTTGTTGCCTGGTTTTTATACTTTGATTCGTTTGGCCGGATACCAGGTTAAAATCGGAGGCTTTTTCCCTTAACCTGTCACATAAAACCTTTCACAAAACAAATTATCCCTAAATTTGCACCTCCGAAAAGATTTTACAATGAAAATTTCCTACAATTGGCTGAGAGAATACGTAAATACCAGCCTGGCACCCGTTGAAATTGCACGCATCCTTACCGATTGCGGCCTCGAAGTTGAAGCCATCGAAGAATACGAATCCGTGAAAGGGGGTTTAAAAGGCATAGTGATCGGGCATGTGGTTTCAACACAGCGTCATCCCAATGCCGACAAGTTAACCTGCTGCAAGGTAGATGTGGGCGGTGGCAATGTGCTTGATATTGTTTGTGGTGCGCCGAATGTGGCTGCCGGTCAGAAAGTTCCGGTTGCAACCATCGGTGCAGTATTGTATAAAGGTGATGAATCATTTGCCATAAAAGCCGGCAAAATACGTGGTGAAGTCAGCAATGGAATGATTTGTGCCGAAGATGAACTTGGACTGGGCGATTCACATGCCGGTATTATGGTACTTAACGAAAATGCAGTGGTTGGTTCAGCTGCTGCCGATTATTTCGGAATTGAGACAGATACGCTGCTCGAGGTTGCTATTACTCCCAACCGGGCTGATGCCACTTCGCATATCGGCGTGGCACGTGACCTGGTGGCTGCCATCAATAACCGCGAAAAACAGCATGACCCGGTTTCGCTGGTAATTCCCCGGGTTTCGGATTTTAAAGTGGATAATACTTCACTTACCATCCCGGTAAGCATCGAAAGCCCAGAGGCCTGCGCCCGTTATACTGCCATCACCCTGAGTGGAATACAAGTGAAGGAGTCGCCCGAATGGCTTTGCAACAGGCTGAAAGCCGTGGGTCTTCGCCCGATCAATAATATTGTCGACATTACCAATTACGTGCTGATGGAAACCGGGCATCCGCTGCATGCATTTGATGCCGGTTATGTTACTGGTAATCAGGTGCTGGTTAAGAAAATGCCGGCGGGCACCAAATTCGTTACGCTCGATGAGGTGGAGCGCACCCTGGGCGCTGACGACCTGATGATTTGTAATGCAGTGGAACCCATGTGTATTGCAGGCGTTTTTGGCGGTGCAAAATCGGGTGTAAGCGAAAATACCACATCGGTATTTCTCGAAAGTGCATATTTCGACGGCACCCATGTGCGCAAGACCTCAAAACTTCATAACCTGAAAACCGATGCTTCGTTCCGCTTCGAACGTGGCGCCGATCCCAATATGACGGTTTATGCACTGAAACGTGCAGCCTTATTAATGAAGGAACTGGCAGGTGGAGTAATCTCGTCCGAAATTATTGATGTGTACCCTGTACCTGTGCCAAACCGCGAAGTTGAAGTTTCGTTTCAACGGATCAATTCACTGATCGGCAAAGCAATAGATAAAGAAACAGTAAAAAATATTCTCACATCGCTGGCCATCACCATATTGAGCGAAACTGCAGAAACCCTGCTGCTTTCCATTCCGCCCTTTAAGGTTGATGTAACCCGTGAAGCCGATGTGGTTGAAGAAATTCTCCGAATTTACGGGTATAACAATATTGAACTCAGCGATTCGCTGCATTCATCGCTATCCTACAGCCGCAAGCCCGATCCTGAAAAACTGCAGCAAAAGCTGGCCGATTATCTCAGCAATAACGGCTTTAACGAGATACTCACCAATTCGCTTACCAGTTCGGCTTACTACGAAAAGTCGGAAGTATTCAGTTTCGATACCTGTGTTAAAATCCTGAACCCTTTAAGCAGCGAGCTGGGAGTAATGCGGCAAACGTTGCTGTTCAGTGGTCTCGAAAGTATTTCGTACAACATCAACCGCCGCATGCCCGATCTTAAGTTTTACGAGTTCGGAAATGTGTACAGCTATATCCCGGCACAAGCCCAGAGCAATGACGTAACCCGCAAGTACAGCGAACGCAAAAAGCTATCCTTGTTTGTTACCGGGAGCCAGCAAAGCGAAACCTGGTACAAAGCCTCAGTGAAATCAGATTATCATTTCCTGAAATCGATGGTGCTGGCTACGCTTCGCAAAACCGGGATCAATACCTCAAAGCTTGTGGCTGCTGAGGCCGACAGCCGTTTGTTTGCCGAAGGCGAGGCGTTGAGCATCAATACAAAACCATTGCTCAGCATTGGCCGCCTGAGCCAGGCTGTGCTGAAACAGTTTGATATAAAACAGGATGTGTTTTATGCTGAACTGGATTGGACTACTTTACTTCGTGAAGTAAAACCCGATAGTGTTAAGTTCAGCGAAATATCGCGGTTCCCCGAAGTACGCCGCGACCTGGCACTGCTGCTCGACAAAGCCGTTAAGTTCTCCGATATCGAGGCCCTGGCAAACCGCAACGGGAAAGGAATCCTGCGTTCGGTTAATCTTTTCGATGTTTACGAGGGAGAAAAGATTGAAGCTGGTAAAAAATCGTACGCGGTAAGCTTTGCCCTGCAGGACGACCAGAAAACACTCACCGATAATGATATTGAGAAACTGATGAAACGTCTGGCCGATGTTTTCGAAAAAGAACTGGGCGCTGTGATCAGGAAATAAAAATCATGGAATCAACTTTTATTTTAGACCGGGCTTGTCCCGGTTTTTTTATGGAAACCGTCGTTCCCGCAAGTCAGGCCGGCTGGGGAATGTGGCGGGGAAATATCTTAAAAAGATACTCCTTTCTCTCATCAGGATGGTTTTTG
Source organism: uncultured Bacteroidales bacterium (assembly GCA_937965665.1). GTDB lineage: Bacteria > Bacteroidota > Bacteroidia > Bacteroidales > UBA4417 > UBA4417. The sequence goes on along the minus strand of CALCJE010000274.1, from coordinate 37,508 downwards.
CCATTTTGTCAGCAATACTGCCAAAAATAGTTAAACAGGTAAAATATTTTCGCAGAATAACGTTAACTTTGCGCGTTAAAAGCCACGAAGGCAGGATAAATGATGGATATAATTTCAGTAAAACAACGTTTCGGGATTATCGGCAACTCGCCTTTGCTCGATCGCGCCATTGATATTGCCAGGCAGGTAGCGCCTACTGATTTAAGTGTTTTAATTACCGGTGAAAGCGGGGTTGGGAAAGAAATTTTTCCCCAGATCATTCACCACCTGAGTGCCCGCAAACATGGTCCGTATATTGCCGTAAACTGTGGTGCTATTCCTGAAGGCACCATCGACTCCGAACTTTTTGGCCACGAAAAGGGTTCCTTCACCGGGGCTCACGAAGCCCGCAAAGGTTATTTTGAAGTAGCGAATGGAGGTACTATTTTCCTGGATGAAGTTGCCGAATTGCCGTTGTCGACCCAGGTGCGTTTGCTCAGGGTGCTCGAATCGGGCGAGTTTTTTAAGGTTGGTTCATCTAAAAGCCAGAAAACGGATGTTCGTGTGGTAGCTGCTACCAACGTGGATGTGCCCCTGGCCATTGATCATGGCAAATTCAGGCAGGATCTTTTTTACCGCTTAAATTCGGTGCCCATTTCGGTGCCGGCTTTGCGCGAACGCAAGGAGGATATTTTCCTGCTCTTCCGCAAATTTGCTACCGACTTTGCCGAAAAGTACCGTATGCCGGTACTTGAACTTGATGAGGAGGCCAAACAGATACTCATGAATTATCGATGGACCGGCAATATCAGGCAGCTTAAAAATTTTACCGAGCAGATTTCAATCATTGAGCGTAATCGCAATGTAACAGCACTCACGCTGCAGCGTTACCTGCCCGAGACCACCCGCCGCGATTTGCCGGTGCTTTTCAAGGATGTGAACAAAGGCAACGAATTATCGGAACGCGAATTGCTGTATAAAGTTCTCTTCGATATGCGCCGCGATATTACCGATCTGAAGAAACTGGTTGGTGAAATTATCGGGCACGATGAAGTTGCCAGTCATTTTAACAATTCGGCTTCCCACATCCCCGAACTTCATCTTCCGGTTGAGCCCCAGCGCCAGGATGTAAGCCGGGTAACCGTTCACGATCGCAACCAGCCTGTTGATGATGAGCCTTTTGTTCATGGCGAAATTCTCGAAGAGTCGCTCTCGCTGCAGGATCGCGAACTGGAACTGATTCGCCGGGCGCTCGATAAACACGAAGGCCGCCGCCGGAATGCTGCCCGCGAACTGGGAATCTCCGAACGGACTCTGTACCGTAAAATAAGGGAATATGGAATTAAAGGTTAATACGATTACAACAATGAAATTTAATTACTTACGCCGGGTTTTTTCTCTTGTGGCAATAGTTTTGAGTTTGAGCCTGGTACAGGGATGCAGCTATTCGTTTACCGGTGCTAGTATTTCGCCGAGCGTTAAGTCCATCTCGGTTGCATACCTGCCTAACAATGCGTTGCTTGTGCAGCCTACTTTAAGCCGGAAACTAACCGAAGCTATCAGGGATAAATTTACCAGCCAGTCGAACCTGAACCTGGTTAGCTCCAATGGCGACCTCAATATTGAAGGCGAAATTACCAGGTATACCACCGAGCCTGTTGCCATCACCAGCGAACAGCAAGGTGCACTGCAGCGGTTGACCATCGCAGTAAATATAAGGTTTACCAATAAAATTGATCCAACCCAGGATTTCGAAACCAGTTTTTCACGGTACGAGGATTACGATTCCAAAAAACGGCTCAGCGAAGTGGAGGAGACCCTCATCGATATCATCAACGAAGCGCTGGCACAGGATATTTTTAATAAGGCGGTTGTGAACTGGTAGGATGAGTGCATAGTGCTTAGTGCTCAGTGTTAACTGATGATGAGTATATAGTGGAAATAGAAACTGCCGGCTTTTTAATCTGGATCAACAATATTTAAATAACAGGAATGACTCCCGAAATCTTTAACCGTTACCTGAAAAACCCCTCGCTGCTCGATGGCAGTACGGTGGATGATCTTTGGGCTTTGGTTAAGGAATATCCGTATTTCCAGGTGGGTCGGATGTTACTGGCACGCAACCTTCACAACATAGGGCACGAAGCATACCCGCTTGCGCTGAGGCTTGCCGCAGCCTATGCCGGCGACCGGAGTAAACTTAAAATGTTGATTGATGGATACCCGGTAGTGATGCAGCCCTTGCTCAGCGAAAATGAATTACAGGTGAATTCCGCTGCTGAAACTGTTGCGAGCGATGAAGTATCAGTTTCCGCATCTAACGAAATTCCTGAAACAGAAATCAGCACTGCAGTAAGTGAAGAAGAAACCTTGCCGGAAGTTTATGCTGCTGCTGAATTATCAGCGGAATTGCAGCATTCCGTCCGGGTAACCGAAACAACTGAAGCTACTGAAACAACTGATGATGAGGTAATCGAAGCTGGGAGCAATGAACCGGATATGGAAGCTGTAAAACATAATCCGCTGATCGATAGCATATTTATGCGGTTAAGCTCCATCGAAGTTACTGAACAGGAGCCTGAAGCTGAAATTACCCGATCAGGAGAACCTGTGCAGGATGATATTCCCGATCCGAAGGCACTAGCCCGTAATGAACTGGTAGATAAATTTATACGAGAGGAGCCACGCATCAGCGCGCCGAAACGTGAATTTTTCAGCCCCGAGGATAAAGCCAGGCAAAGTACCAGCCTGCCGGAGGACCTGGTAAGTGAAACACTGGCAAAGATTTACGAGCAGCAGGGACTTTTTAACATGGCCGTAAAAATTTATGAAAAACTCATGTTGCTTATTCCCGAAAAAAGTAGTTACTTTGCAGCCCGAATTGACGAAATTGAGAAAAAACGTAAGTAACACTGTTATAAATACATAAAAACCAGATAGTATGAATGCTTTTATTTTTGTTTCTGTTTTGATCCTCATTGCTTGTGTGCTCATGGTACTAGTAGTATTGGTTCAGAATTCAAAAGGTGGTGGATTGGCTTCCAATTTTTCATCATCAAACCAATATATGGGAGTTCGCAAAACAGCCGATTTCCTCGAAAAATTTACATGGGGTTTAGCTATCGCTATCCTGGTTCTCAGCCTTGTTTCAATTGCCGTTATCCCGCGTGGTGGTGGTAAAGCAGGATCCGCCGATACTGAACTTCGCCCGAATATCGACGAAAACGCTCAGCCGGTTAAGGATTTCCAAACCGCTCCTAAAGAAGAGAAATAACCGGACCCGAAGATACTTTTTGGAATGTCAGAATGTCACATGCATTCTGACATTCTTTTTTTATGCCCTGGCCAATAATGACGATTTGTACACCAGGTAAAAATCAAAAAAGTTTGTAAGTTGTTTATTGTCATGTGAATACAGTTTAAACGCCAAGCGGTTTTGAGGCTGACAGGGTACAGTTTGGCACGAATTATGACTGTAGCAACAGCATCTCAATTAAAATAATTAATAGTTAACATAAAAATCAAAATCTAAAACATGGCACAGGTAAATGTTAAGCCTTTGGCCGACCGCGTATTGGTTGAGCCGGCAGCAGCCGAACAAAGAACAGCAGGTGGTATTATCATCCCCGACACCGCTAAGGAAAAACCACAGAAAGGTACAGTTGTAGCTATCGGAAATGGTAAAAAAGATGAGCCGCTTACAGTTAAAGTTGGCGACCAGGTATTATACGGCAAATATTCAGGTACTGAGATTAACATCGAAGGCAAGGATTACCTGATCATGCGCGAAAGCGACATTCTGGCTGTGATATAATTTATAAACTTTAAAAAAAATTTCAGAGATGAAAGGAAAAGAAATAATTTTCGAAAGCGAAGCACGCGACCGAATGAAAAAAGGCGTGGATGCTTTGGCAAATGCAGTTAAAGTTACCCTCGGACCTAAAGGCCGTAACGTAATTATCGAAAAAACATATGGCGCACCACAGATTACCAAGGATGGTGTTTCGGTAGCCAAAGAAGTTGAAATGAAAGACCCAGTTGAAAACATGGGCGCACAGATGGTAAAAGAAGTTGCATCAAAAACTGCCGACGTGGCAGGTGATGGTACAACCACCGCTACCGTACTTGCTCAATCCCTCATCACTACCGGTCTGAAAAACGTTACCGCCGGCGCTAATCCAATGGATTTGAAACGTGGTATCGAAAAAGCAGTTGCCCTGGTAGTTGCCGACCTGAAAAAACAATCGAAAGAAGTTGGCAACAGCATCGAAAAAATTCAGCAGGTAGCAACCGTTTCGGCAAATAACGACCAGACTATCGGTAAACTGTTGGCCGAAGCAATGGAAAAAGTTTCGAAAGAAGGCGTAATTACCATCGAAGAAGCAAAAGGCATTGAAACAACCGTTAAAGTGGTTGAAGGTATGCAGTTCGACCGTGGTTACATTTCGCCATATTTTGTAACCGATGCCGAAAAAATGGAAGTGGTTTACGAAAACCCGTTCATCCTGATCCACGATAAGAAAGTAAGCAGCATGAAGGACCTTCTTCCTGTACTGGAAAAAGTGGTTCAAACCGGCCGTCCACTCCTTATTATTGCCGAAGATGTTGATGGCGAAGCCCTTGCAACACTGGTAGTAAATAAAATCCGTGGCTCACTCAAAATTGCAGCTGTAAAAGCACCAGGCTTTGGCGACCGCCGCAAGGAAATGCTTCAGGATATCGCTATCCTCACCGGTGGAACCGTTGTTTCGGAAGAGCAGGGTTACCGCCTCGAAGATGCTGACCTGAGCTACCTCGGACAAGCTGAAAAAATCAATATCGACAAGGATAACACAACTATTGTAAGCGGTAAAGGCGCCAGCGAAAATATTGCTGCACGCGTAAGCCAGATCAAAGCACAGATCGAAACCACTACTTCCGATTACGATCGCGAAAAACTTCAGGAGCGCCTGGCTAAATTAAGCGGCGGCGTAGCAGTTATCTATGTTGGAGCTGCCAGCGAAGTTGAAATGAAGGAAAAGAAAGACCGTTTCGACGATGCACTGCATGCAACCCGTGCTGCTATCGAAGAAGGAACTATTCCTGGTGGTGGTGTTGCTTATATCCGTGCAATCAGTGTACTCGAAAATGTAAAAACCGACAACGAAGACGAAGAACTGGGAGTACGCATCGTGAAACGCGCCCTCGAGGAACCACTTCGCCAGATTGTTGCCAATGCAGGCCTCGAAGGTTCAATCGTAGTACAGAAAGTAAAAGACGGTAAAGAAGATTTCGGTTTCAATGCACGCACCGAAGAGTACGAAAACCTGTATACCACCGGTGTAATCGACCCGACTAAGGTTGCCCGCGTTGCCCTCGAAAATGCTTCGTCCATCGCCGGTATGTTACTTACCACCGAGTGTGTAATTTACGAACCTAAAGATGATAAAGAACCAGCTATGCCAAATCCTGGTATGGGCGGTATGGGCGGAATGTACTAAAATACAGCCTTCCTTTAATTAAATGATTCAAAGCCCTGCTTCGGCGGGGCTTTGGCGTTTTATGGCTTATGCGGTTTCTGCCAGGTGAACTGTTGAGAATCGTGAATCCTCATGTGTTCAATTGTTCCGGCAAAAATGATGAAGTGGAAATAGCTGTTCTGCTGCCAATACTATCATGAAATGTTCAATTTTTAAAGAGTTATTAACCACCCGGGCCGCTAAGTTTTACAATGCGTACCTTTACCAAAAATATCTGCCATGGATCAACGACTCGCTGAATTTGAGCGGCTTTTAAAAATTATGGACGAACTCAGGGCCCAATGCCCATGGGATAAGGAACAGACTTTCGATTCGCTCAGGCATCTTACCATCGAGGAAACTTATGAACTTTCGGATGCCATTCTCGAAAAAGACCTGGAAGAAATACGCAAGGAGTTGGGCGACCTGATGCTTCACCTGGTGTTTTATGCCAAGTTAGGCGAAGAGGCCGGTTCGTTTGGCATTGCCGATGTGCTGAAAGGTATTAACGAAAAACTGATCAACCGCCACCCGCATATTTATGGCGATGTGAAAGTTGGCAGTGCCACCGATGTAAAGGATAACTGGGAAAAGATTAAGCTAAAGGAAGGCCGCGAGTCGGTGCTCGAAGGGGTACCCATGTCGCTGCCGGCTATGGTAAAAGCTTATCGCATACAGGATAAAGTACGTGGTGTAGGTTTCGACTGGGACAATGTTAACCAGGTTTGGGAAAAAGTGGAAGAGGAAATTGCCGAACTGAAACACGAACTGAATAACGGCCACGATAAGGACCGTACTGAGGATGAATTTGGCGACCTGTTGTTTGCACTGATCAACTACGCGCGTTTTATCGATGTAAATCCCGAAACTGCCCTGGAACGTACCAACCGCCGTTTTATCAGCCGTTTTAAGCATCTCGAAAAAGCCGTGAATGCCGATGGTAAAGACCTTCACCAAATGAACCTGGCCGAAATGGATGTTTACTGGGAAAAAGCAAAACAAGCGGAAGGATAACCAACCCGTATTGCTGGAGCTTTAAGCTTTGCTTCGCAGGAAATCAAATTTTCAATTATACGCTTTGGTTGTGCTCAGTATTTCAAGGATACAATCCAGAAGCAATTGACTCTTAATCAATGGGTCAACGAAATTTTATTCTTCTATTCTCTGCTTCATGCAGATAGAAGATATTCGCATGATTAATTGTTGCTTAGTTTCGAAAAATCCGGTGGCCGGAAACCTGCCTTATCGCGCAGCTTTATAAACTTTGCATAAAACTTGTCCTTTTTCGAATATGCCCTTGCAAACTTTAAAACCTGTCCATCTTTGGTTTCCAGTTCAAAAGTATCTTCTGATTTCCAAATGATCCAATAGCAAACAGCTTGCGCTTTGTCGTTCTTATAGATACACAAATCACCGTCGTTAAAGGTATATATTCCATCATTTAATTCGATATGCTGATCCCACGAACTGGCATTTTCAATGATGGTTTCTTCCGTTGTAATTAATCGATAACCCCTGAAGGCATTTTGCTCCTGCGTGAACAGGTAAACCAGGTCGGTGTTATAATTTCCTTTTTCAAAATCCTGGTTTCTCCATTTCCCTTCGAGTGATTGGGCGGATAATTTGCCGGGAATAAATACATTCAAAACCAAAATTATAATCCATGATTTTATAAAATAGTGCATGCTGAGTGAACTTTAAAGATTTTTAATTAGTTGTGATTAGCTGAATCAAAGATACAATGTAAACGCAATGCAGGAAAATCATTGTGTATTATTTTAATTTCTTGTAGGTTTGTTTAAGCTAACAATCCTTATCAATTTTCAGATGCAGACATCCTCACTCCGAAAATTTGCTTACCTGTCCATTGTGGCGGCTGTGGCAACCATATCCTTAAAATTATTAGCCTGGTACCTCACCAATTCGGTGGGCTTGCTGTCGGATGCGCTTGAGTCGTGCGTGAACCTGGTAGCTGCTGTGGTGGCACTTTTTATGATAATACTTACCGAAAAGCCTGCCGACGAAGAGCACGCTTTCGGCCATCACAAAGCTGAATATTTTTCAAGTGCCATCGAAGGTGGATTAATTGTGCTGGCCGCATTCAGCATCATCTGGTCGGCCATACCACGGGTGCTTCATCCAGTGCCCCTCGAAAACCTGGGCTTAGGTTTGTTTGTGGCTGTTGGTGCTTCGGGGATTAACCTGGTAGTCGGGCTGGTATTGCTCAGGCAGGGTCGCAAAAGGAATTCCATAATACTAGAGGCGGATGGCAAACACCTGATGGCCGATGTGTATACTTCGGCTGGGGTACTGATTGGCATTGCGCTGGTAAAACTAACCGGCTGGCTGATGCTCGATGCACTGGTGGCCATAGGTGTAGCCATAAATATTTTGTGGACCGGCTACCAGCTGATGCGCCGCTCGGCGCTGGGTTTGCTCGATTCGGCAATTCCTGAACCTGAGCGGCAAAAAATCACTACTATGTTAGATCCCCTGAAACTGCAGGGGCTCGATTATCATTCGCTGCTTACACGGCAGGCCGGGCAGCGTAAGTTTATATCGGTGCATATCCTTATGCCCGGGCTGTGGACCATACAAAAAGGGCATGACCTGATCGAAAAGATAGAAGCCGATATCCGCTCACTTTTTGATTCACCGGTTACGGTTTTTACCCACCTGGAGCCTATCGAGGACCCGCTCTCCATGAACGATATCGGCATCGACAGGAAAGAACTTACCTCATAGCTAAAAAAACGAACCCCGCGATGACAAACATAGCGGGGTTCTTTTTTAATGTTGAAAAAATGCATCAGGGCATGGCAGGTGCCTGTTTGGCATCAGCCGGCACTTCGCCGGTGAGTGATTTAAGGTAAGCTGCAATATCAGTGTTTTGTTCGGGGGTCAGCTCTTTATTCAACTGGCCTTTAGCCATCACCTGAATGGCCTTGTCAAGTTCCTTAACGCTGCCATCATGCAGGTAAGGCCAGGTTTCGGCAATATTGCGCAGCGAAGGCACTTTAAAGAAGTATTTGTCGGCTTCGTTCTTTGTAGCCTGCATTTTTCCCAGGTCGTCGACAGTGCTTCCGGTCAGATCTTTGTGGGTGCCGAACAATGGGTATTTCTGAAACATATTGCCACCCTGAAGCGAACCCATATGGCAGGTTGTGCAGCCGGTTTCGACAAATGTTTTCAGTCCTTTCAGTTCCTGTTCATTCAATGTGGTTGCATCACCACCCAGGAATTTATCGAATTTGCCGGGCGTGATAAGCGTACGCTCGAACGCCGCTATCGAATTTTTCAGGTTGGTAAACGTAACCGGGTCAGCTTCATTAGGATATGCAGCTTTAAATAGTTTTACATACCCCTCATTTTTTTTCAAACGGGCAATAACTTCCTTTTCGGCGGGCATGGCCATTTCGGCCGGATTCATAACGGGTCCGCCTGCCTGCTCTTCAACATCCTTCATGCGGCCATCCCAGAATTGTACAAAATGCAGGGCAGCGTTAAAAGTTGTAGGTGAATTTCGGGTGCCTAATTTCCCATTGTCGCCGGGGCTGGTAGCCTTATTATCAACTCCATAGGTTGCAATGTTATGACATGTGTTGCAACTTTCGGTATTGTTCTTCGAAAGCCTGTTATCGTAATAGAGTGTTTTGCCCAGCAGAACTTTTTCAGGAGTTACCGCGTTGGCAGGATTGGGGGCTTCGGCCGGCAAAGGCTGGAAAACTGTTTTTGCCAGCATCAGTACTGAGTCGGCATTTACCGATGCCTGCTCTTTGTTCTTACTACTCTTGCAAGCCACGGCTAAAACCATCGCAGCAAGAATTGCTAAGGTGATCAGTTTTTTCATTTTGATTTGTTGTTTTGGTGAATAAAAATTAAAGGATAATTATAACCAGGTTTAAATGATAGCGGGTACAATTAATCGTCATCTTCCTCTTCACTATTTTCGTTTTTCTGTAATCCTGACTTTTCAGTTTCGGGCGTAATTTTCTGTGTTGTCAGCGCGTAGGGTACAATCACCAGTGCAGCAATAATACCCACTGTTGCCAGTAATTTCTGGAAAGTGTTGAGGCTTGCATTTTCGGCATCCATATTCTTATAACCGGTAAACATCGACATCAGCGTGCCGGCCTGCCTGTTGAAAATAAAATCGACCGTGTTTCCGATCAAATGAAGGATAACCATCGCAATAACAATGTTAACAGCTATTTCGTGAATCTCTTTCAACGCATCGGAACTCACCCCGATTTGTATGGACCTGAACAGTCCCTGTCCATCAGCAGCCAGCAACAGTACACCCGAAACCACGATGAGCATGGTACAGATAATGATACCAAACATCACAATGGATGCCCCCGGATTATGGCCGGCATGTAGCTTTTTGCTGCCTTGCATATCAGTAATGAATGTTTTAAGCGCTTTCAGGCCAAAGGAGAAATCGGTAAACCGGGAATATTTTGGCCCGAAAAAGCCCCAGATAATCCTGAAGGCAATCAATATGCCAATCATATACCCGACAGAACTGTGGATATTGAGTAAGTCATCTTCTCCTGCAACAAGGTAAGCAACTACCATTCCGACTACAAGCAGCCAATGGAAAATTCGGGTGGGTAAAGTCCAGATGTAAGTTTTCATGATGTGTAATTTTAGTATTAAAGTTATTAATTATTGAAATTAAAACATTTCATGCCTGAAAATCCCACCAGGCCAGGTAGTACCATGACCGGTGGATTACTTTGTTGGAGTAGGAAAGTTAACAGGACGATTTGGGCGGTTGCCAGATAGAAGACAGGAATGTGCCAGGCGTATAATGAAAATTATCAGCCACTTGCAAGGTTGAAGCTGGCTGGTTCTCTATTCGGGAATCGATGTTTTTTTGAAAAAAATGATCTGTAAATGAAATATGTTGGTGGTGGGTGCCATCCGGAACACCGGTAACGGGAACCTGAACCACATCAATATCCGTAAAAAACGCAATACTGTCGTCGACACTCATAAGCAATGCAATAAGCAATGCCGCAAGTGAGGCTATATGTTTCAGTTTTTGTTTCATTGCTACAAACTTACACGAAATCGGGCAGAAAAGCAAAAGAACGGGTTAAAATTCTGCTTTCTTTACCGCTGAATAAATACTGATGTGATTAAATGGAAGAATTGAATATTGGCTACCTGAAATTTTACACATCAGGAGTTGCCCCGCTGAAGCCTGCAATATTTTGAATCAAACATGCGTTTATTAACATATGAATGTAGTTGTATAACATTAAAGCGTTTAAATTCAGGATGATGCAATAGCGGAGATTAAACCAGTTTGTTATTTTTCTGATCCGTTTTCGCTCAAATTTTACCCTTTATACAGCATACTCAGAAATTTAGACGGTTTCTAAATAGTGTACGCTTAATTATTTAATCCGGCTATTCCATTAACTTTGAATTACCGGACTCCCGGAATTGGTTACTTTGCGCTTAAACTGCCCTCATTATGAATAAGACTGCTCACCGTATTTATCTTGCCCTGCTTTCGCTTATTGTACTGATAGTTTTTACCGTGATAGCCATAAGAGGGTATTCGTATTATCAAACAAGCCTCGAAGATCGGTTTTTTCATACCGATGATGCCAGCTTGAAGCCTAGCGGAATAATGGGACACGGCATGGGGATTATTGGATCGTTATGCATGATCCTGGGTGTTTCGCTGTATATGGCCAGGAAGAGGTTCAGGGCATTTTCGCGACTTGGCATACTCAAGCACTGGCTCGAATTTCACATTTTCCTTTGCACCCTGGGACCGGTACTGGTGCTATTTCATACTTCGTTTAAGTTTGGGGGCATTGTGGCCATTAGCTTTTGGAGCATGGTTGCCGTTTTCGTCAGTGGGGTGATAGGTAGGTTTATTTACATCCAGATTCCACATACCATCGAAGGCCGGGAGCTCAGCTTGAACGAAATCAGGGAAATGAAAGGTGATATAGGGCAGGCGCTGGGGGCATCGTTATCCCTTGATGAAGAAAGCCGGCAGCTGATCCTGGCTTCTGCTACCGTTTCGAAAGGAATCTATTACCCGAATGTTGTACAGCGTTATTTCAGCCAATGGAAAGAAAACCGGCAATCGGTTAAAACGGTGAAATCGGTGCTGAAAAAAAATAACATCGCCAAAAGGCAGCAATCAGAAATACTGAAGCTGGTAAAAAACGAAATATCGCTTAACCGCCGGATTGAACGACTCACCTTGATGAAAAACTTATTTAAATACTGGCATGTTGCCCACCTTCCCTTTGCCCTGGTGATGCTTGTAATTATGATTATTCATGTGGCAGTTACTATTGTTTTCGGTTACCGTTGGATCTTTTAATCATGGACGAAATACTGCTCGAAAAAGTTGTGATATATTCGCTGGCAGCCCTGCTCTGCCTGGTAGTGGTTGTTATCTATCTGCGTAAACAAAAGCGGGATTCGAAAAAAGTGGAGGCCAAAATTGCCAAAGCCAAAGAGGAGGGATTGTACGAGCCTGTTTCGCTGCACCCCGTAATTGACGAAAACAGTTGTATACGCACCGGTGCCTGTATTGCTGCCTGCCCCGAAAAGGATATTATAGGCATCAGGGATGGCAAGGCTACAACTATTAATGCTTCCAGGTGTATAGGTCACGGGGCGTGTTTTCATGCATGCCCGACCCAGGCCATTACCCTGGTGATAGGCACCGAACAGCGTGGGGTTGAACTGCCGCATATAAATCAGAATTTCGAAACCAATGTCGATGGGATATTTATTGCCGGCGAACTTGGCGGAATGGGACTGATAAAAAATGCAGTGGAACAAGGCAAACAGGCTGTTGAGAATATTGTTAAATCGCTGCGCAGGAGCCATACGGCCAACTACGACCTGGTGATAGTTGGTGCCGGTCCTGCAGGGATATCTGCATCGCTTACCGCGAAAAAAAACAACCTCAGGTTTATAACCCTGGAACAGGATACCCTGGGTGGTGCTGTATATACTTTTCCGCGGCAAAAAATAGTGATGACGACGGCCATGGATCTGCCGCTGTACGGCAAAGTGAAACTTTTCGAAACCAGCAAGGCAGCCTTACTCGAAATCTGGAGCGCAGCCTTAAATAAAAATAATATTACTATTACCGAAAACACGAAAGTAGAATCCATCAGGAAAGAAGCTGACATTTTTTTAGTTGAAACTTCAGGCGGACAGCAGATTACAACCAAAACGGTGTTGCTTACCATTGGTCGCCGCGGTACCCCGCGTAAACTGGGTATTGAAGGTGAAATGCGCGAAAAAGTGGCTTACCGCCTGCTGGAACCTGAGGATATCAACGGCAAAAATATCATGGTCGTGGGTGGTGGCGATTCAGCCATTGAATCGGCCCTGCTGCTTTGTGATCACAATACGGTCACGCTTTCGTACCGCAACGATTCGTTCAGCAGGCTAAAGTCAAAAAACAGTAACCAGATCAACGAGGCTATGGCAGCCGGTAAGGTAAAGGTGCTTTTCAATACCAATCCAACCTGCATTAACCAGGATTCGGTGGTGCTTTCCACCGGTAAGCCTGGTGAGGAATTGTATGTTGAAAATGACCTTGTTTACATCTTTGCCGGGGGTGAGCTTCCTGTGGAATTTCTGAAAAAAGCAGGGATTCATATCACTAAAAAATTTGGAGAGGCAGTTCTTAAACATTGATCATGATCAGTTTAGTAAAGAAATTATGAGATTACAGATTGAACATTTGGTTTGCGTACTCCTGCTGGTTCTGGGCACTGGCACCGGGGCTTATGCCCAGATTTCGCCAGGTGAACTGGCTAAAGTGCATTCGCATCTCGAAGGTATGAGTAATTGCACCAAATGCCATACTTTGGGAGAACAGGTTTCGAATGAGAAATGCCTGGCCTGCCATACCGAGTTAAAAGCCCGCATCGATCAGAAAAAAGGATTCCATGTATCGTACGAAGTACGGGGCAAAAAGTGCGCCGGCTGCCACAACGATCATCATGGCGTAAATTTTAAAATAGTAAGATTCGATATTGATAAATTTAACCACGAGCAGTCGGGATACAAGCTTACCGGTGCCCATAGCCGGAAAAAATGTGCCGATTGTCACAAGGCTGAGTTTATTTCCGATCCCAAAATACGGGCCAAAAAATTTACTTACCTGGGGTTGAAAACCAATTGCCTGAATTGCCACGCCGATTACCATCAGAAAACGCTTTCGCCCGACTGTGCCGGCTGCCACAATGATGAAAAATTTAAACCGGCTTCAAAATTCGATCATCAGAAAGCTAAATTTAAACTTGCCGGCAAACACGAACAGGTAGCCTGTGCTGATTGCCATAAAACCACCACCCGCAACGGTCAGAAATTCCAGGAGTTTAAAGGTGTGAAGGCTACCAACTGTACCAACTGCCACAAAGATGTACACGATAACAAATTCGGGCAAAACTGCTCCGAATGCCATAACAGTGTTTCGTTTACGGCAGCTGCCGGAGTTAAGAACTTTGATCATAACAAAACCGCCTTTAAGCTCGAAGGACGGCACCTGGGTGTTGCCTGTAAATCGTGCCATAAGCAGAAACTCACCACGCCATTAAATTTCAGCCGTTGCTCCGACTGTCACACGGATTATCATAACCGGCAATTTGCCAAAAACGGGGTTTCTCCCGATTGTTCCACCTGCCATACGGTAAAAGGCTTCATCGGGTCTTCATTTTCAGTTGAACAGCACAACCTGGGCGTTTTCTCCCTGAAAGGAGCCCACCTGGCCACACCGTGTTTTGCCTGTCATAAAAAACAGGAAAAATGGAATTTCAGGCAGATAGGAAGTGCCTGTGCCGATTGCCACGAAAATATTCACCAGCCTTATATCAGTGCAAAGTATTATCCGTCTGCCGGTTGCGAATCCTGCCACAACCCCACGCGCTGGAACATGGTAGTTTTTGATCATTCGAAAACACAGTTTGCACTCGAAGGCGCCCACACCAGCCAAGCTTGCCGCGATTGCCATTTCAACAAAGAAAAAACCGGGCATGCAAACCAGAAATTTGCAGGCCTGTCAACCACTTGTGCCAGTTGTCATACCGACAAACATATGCAGCAGTTCGCTGTAAACGGGGTAACAGATTGTAGCCGATGCCATAGCCTGGAAAAGTTTAAACCAGCTTCAAAATTCGATCATAACAAAACAAAATTTGTGCTTGATGGAAAACACGTGAATGTGGCCTGTAACAAATGTCACAAAGAAGTAACCGAACAAGGAGTCACTTTTGTATTGTACAAAATAAAAAATTTCCAATGCGTCGACTGTCATCTTTAATCCTGCTTTGCTTGTTTTCAATGAGCCTGGCAGCCCAGAAATCACCGCATGGTTCCGGTTTCAAAACCAACTGCGGCGATTGCCATAAAACCGATGGCTGGAAGGTTGATCTGAAAACAGTTTCGTTCGATCACGGGATCACAAAGTTCCCGCTGGTGGGTCAGCATAAGGATGTTTCGTGCAGGGATTGCCATACTTCGCTTGCTTTTGCGCAGGCCAAAACCGATTGTAATGCCTGCCATACCGATATACACGAACAAACCGTAGGAAATGAATGTGCCAGGTGTCATACTCCCAACTCCTGGGTGGTTAGCAATATTACCCAGTTGCACCAGGCCAGCCGGTTTCCGTTGATTGGCCCCCATGCCGTTGCCGAATGCGAAGCCTGCCACAAAAATCTGTATCCCTCGTCTACCTCTGCAGGCACCCCATCACGACTGAGATTCGATCCCCTGGGTGTTGAATGCTACGATTGTCATAAGGAAAATTACCTGGCTACCACCAGTCCGAATCATGTGCAGGGTAACTATTCAAAAAATTGTGAGGAGTGTCATAAAATCAATGCCTTTGCGTGGTCAGATGCCGGTATAAACCATTCATTTTTCCCGCTCGAAGGCGGTCATGCTATAAACGACTGTTCCCGTTGCCATACCTCGGGTAGCTATTCGAAAATTTCGTCGGAGTGCTATTCGTGCCATCAGCCTGACTATGCTTCGACAACAAACCCAAATCACAAAACACTCATCTTTTCGACCAGCTGCAAGGATTGCCATACGCTGAATCCCGGCTGGAAACCGGCAGAATACCGCGAACATGATGCTTCCTCGTTCCCGATATACTCAGGAAAGCACAAGGGTGAGTGGAATAGCTGTGCCGACTGCCATACCAATCCTGCAAATTATGCACAGTTTACCTGCATCAACTGCCACGAGCACAGCAATAAAACCGAAGTGGATAATAATCACAATGGCGTGAGTGGTTACATTTACAACAGTACGAGTTGTTATGCCTGCCATCCTACCGGTTCGTCGGAGGGAAGTTTTGATCACAACAAATCGTCGTTTCCGCTAACCGGGGCGCATATTACAACAGCCTGCACCGATTGCCATACCAATGGTTATGCAGGCACGCCAAATGCCTGTGCCAGTTGCCATACCAATAACTACAACCAAACTACCAATCCCAATCACGTGGCTATCGGCATACCGAATGATTGTGCAACCTGCCATACTACCAAACCCGACTGGAAACCGGCAACCTTCCCCATTCATAACAACTATTACCGGATTGAAGGGGCACACCTGGCCATAGCCAATGAATGTGCAACCTGCCATAACGGCAATTATACCAATTCGCCGAATACCTGTTTCGGATGCCACGCGAAAGATTATAACGAGTCGACTAACCCCAATCATATAACTTCCGGGTTCCCGACCAATTGCTCAACCTGCCATTCGCAAACAGCCTGGGTGCCATCAACCTTTAATCACGCTTCCATCTACCCGCTTACCGGGGCGCATACTACCGTAGCCTGTTCGGCTTGTCATACCAATGGGTATACCAACACACCCAATACCTGTGCAGGCTGTCATCAGAATAATTACAACCAGACAACAAATCCCAACCATAAAGCCATTGGTATTTCGACAGAATGTGCTACCTGCCATACCACCAACCCGGGATGGGAGCCCGCGCTATTCCCCAATCATAATTCGTACTACGTACTGGCGGGAGCCCACATCTCAAAAACCTGTGCCGATTGCCACAAAGGGAATTATGTAAGCACACCCAATACCTGTGCCGGCTGCCATACCGATGATTACAACCAGACCAAAAATCCGAATCATGCATCAGCACAGTTTCCGAAATCCTGTGCCGATTGCCACACACAAAGTACCTGGTCACCGGCCAATTGGAATCACGATGCCCAGTATTTCCCGATATATTCGGGTAAACACCATGGCAAGTGGCATACTTGTTCGGATTGCCATACCAATGCATCCAATTTTGCAGTCTTTACCTGCACTACATCCTGCCACCCGCAGTCGTCGACCAACAATGATCACCAGGGCGTAAATGGTTACAGTTACAACAGCAATTCCTGCTTAACCTGCCACCCAAGGGGAAACTAGCAGATGACAGAAGGCAAAATATTTTATAAACCATTTAACCCGGAAATGAGACAATTAACAGCTGTATTTCTTTTGCTGTTTGCAGTGATAAACCTCAAAGGTCAAACTGCAGGTGAAGCCAGGCAGGGTGAGGTTTCCTATATTACTACTCAGCATGTGTATGTTAAATTTCAGTCGACTGCCGGAATTGCTGCCGGCGATACCCTGTTTTTGCTGCAAAACGGAGAACGCCAGCCCGCGTTAATTGTTAAAGACCTTTCCTCTATCTCGTGCGTTTGTTCGGCAATTCCCGGTAAAAAAGTTTCGGCTGCCGACAAAATTATAGCCAAACCAAAAACAGGTATGCCGGTAAAACAACAGGCGGCTGAAGCATCGCCGGTTGTACCCATAGTAATTGCAGCTGTTGATACCACTGTGACCCAGAAAGAGAAGCCTGTTGAACGGAAGCAGAACGTGAGTGGCCGGATTTCGGTTTCGTCGTATTCCAATTTCTCGAGTGAAGCCGACTTTTCGCAGCGCATGCGTTATACTTTTTCACTGAATGCAAACAATATCAACGATTCAAAGCTGTCGGCCGAAACTTACATTTCGTTTTCGCATAAAATAAACGAATGGGATGTTGTAAAGGAAGATATTTTCAATGGTTTAAAGATTTACAGCCTGTCGCTGAGCTATGCCATGAACCCGAAAAACAACATCAGCGTGGGTCGCAAAATCAATACACGCCTTTCGAATGTTGGCGCCATCGATGGGGTTCAGTACGAAACCCGGATCAGGTCGTTTACTGCAGGCGCTTTTGCAGGAACACGTCCCGATTACCAAAATTACAGTTTCAATGCCAGCCTGCTTCAGTATGGCGCTTATGTAAGCCACGATTATAAATCGGCAAAAGGTGATATGCAGACTTCCCTGGCTTTTGTTCAGCAAATGAATAATGGGAATACCGATCGCAGGTTTGCATACTTCCAGCATTCCAATGCCCTGTTGCCTGGCCTGTATTTTTTCGGGTCAGCAGAAGTAGATTTGTACAGCAAGGTTTTAAATACATCCGATAGTACTTATACAAAGGATAACTCACCCAGCCTGTCGAATGTTTATGTTTCGGTCCGTTACAAGGTAATAAAGCAACTCTCGCTTTCACTTTCATACAGTGCAAGGCAAAATATCATCTATTACGAAACCTATAAAAATATAATCGAGCAGTTGCTCGAAATGGCCGGAACCCAAGGGTATATGTTCCAGGCAAATTATCACCCGGGTAAAAATATATCCATAGGTGCCAATGCAGGTTACCGTTTCAGCAAACAGGACCCCAGACCAACCAAAAACCTTTACAGCTATATTACTTACAATAATGTGCCCTGGCTTCATGCATCTGCAACCTTATCGGCTACGCTGATGGAAACTTCCTATACTACCGGGCAGATATACAGCATTGGGCTTTCGCGCGACCTGCTGCCAGGTAAATTGTATGGTGGATTGAACTACCGTTTTGTGAATTACAAATTTGTAAGTAATGAGGATCCGCTGGTACAGCATATGGGAGAAGTAAACCTTACCTGGCGGGTGCTGAAAAAGCTCTTGTGCTCGCTCAACTACGAAGGGACCTTCGAAACCCAGCGAAACTATAACCGGGTGTACATAAACCTGACACAGCGATTCTGAAAACGGGCCTGTTTGTATCCAGCTTTTGCTGAATCATGGTTTTGATCTGTTTCCCTTCCGGGTTATCCGTTAAAGTGTAACTTTGTTGCATCATTCAGGTTTCGAAAGCTGTGCCTGGCAATGTTCAAAGAAGTTAAGTTTTTTTAGTTAAGTGCTGATCCATGTTTATTAAAAAATGTCTGTTGCTTTCAGCACTTTTATTCTCGGTATCTGTCCTCAGGGCTGCTGGCGCCGATTCCATTCAATATCCCGAACTGAATAAAACTTATGTAAAATCCTACTGGTATCACGGCAAAGCCTTCGTAGTTTCGCCGGCAAAATGGGAGGCGAAGCAATGGCTGGGGTTTGGAGCAGTGGCAGGTACTGGTATACTTGCCTATACCCAGGACGAAAAAATACAGAAATTTTTCACGGATCACCGTTCAACTGCTGCCGACAATTTTTCGAAATATGTTTTTGAGCCATTTGGCCGTTTTTCGCCGGTACTGATCGGTGGATTGTACCTTACCGGCCGGCTGGTAAAAGACAACCGGCTGGCAGGCACTTCGCTGACAGCAGCCAAATCGCTAGCTGTTTCATCGCTGATTGGTGGAGTGGTGAAGCAACTCACGCACCGGCATCGTCCGTACCAGGACGATATACCAGACCATGCAAACTGGGATGGCCCCTTCGGTGATATCCATTACAACAGTTTTCCTTCAGGGCATTCGACCGCTGCATTTAGTATGGCTACAGTTTTTGCCATGGAATACCGGAGTACGATATGGGTGCCTGCTTTGGCTTATACCCTGGCGACAGGTACTGCAGTTTCCCGTCTTTACGATAATAAACACTGGGTTTCGGACGTTGTGATAGGGTCGGCGCTGGGATTTGTTACAGGTCGTTTTATGTGGAAACAAAGCCAGGGAAATCATAAACAGGTGATGGTTTTGCCCTCGGCAGGCACAAATTCTGCTTCGCTTACATTTATTATAGCGATAGCTGAACCTTAGCTGATTAAAATTTGTTTGATGGGGGTGTAAGTATAGATGCTGCAGCTTTGGGTATGCATTTTACACTATCCTGTTTTAAGAACCGGTTATGAGGATTTTTTTTATCAGTTTAGGCTTTGTTAGCGTGATACTGGCAGCTTTGGGTGTTTTAATTCCCGGCTTGCCTGCTACACCATTCCTGCTGCTGGCATCATTTGCTTTTGCCCGCAGTTCGAAAAAGATGCACGACTGGCTGATTAATCATAAGATTTTTGGACCTATTCTCAGCGATTTCCTCGACCGGAAAGGAATCAGGCTGCATATTAAAATTATTTCACTCGCCCTCATGTGGGGGATGATGCTGATTTCGGTGCTCTTCCTGATCGAAAATGATACGGTGAAATATGTGGCGGTTGGCGGGGCAATGGTAGGAACAATTGCCATACTGCGTTTTAAGACAATCCGCGATTAATAGAAGAAATTACGGTAGTGCCGTTGCAAAAAAACTCAGTGCGCATCCAGGTTGTGGAGCATATAAATGCTGTGCCTTAGGGTAGGCGTGATTTCTGTCATATATTCTTCAACGGCTTTAACACTTCCCGGAAGGGTATACACCAACGTGCAATTCATTACACCGGCAACAGCCCGCGAAAGCAGCGCATTGGGTTTCAGGCTTCCATATTTAAACCGGATCAGTTCCATAATACCGGGTACTTCTTTATCGAGAAGCGATTTTACCACGTCGGGAGTGATATCGCGCGGACCAATACCGGTTCCGCCTGTTGTGATCACGATGTCGGTTTCCACCTGTTTTGCTTCTTCCAGCAAGGCTTTCAGCGCTTCGGCATCATCAGGAATAAGCTTACGCCCGATGGTATAACTCCATTTGCTGTTTTCGAAGAATGTGCCAAGCAGTTGTTCAATTTTTGGTCCTGAGCGGTCGCTGTATTCGCCACGGCTGGCGCGGTCGCTGAGTGTTATAACAAGAACTTTGTAAACGCGTGGGAAATAAGTTACCTGGTCGCCGGCTTTTACCGTTCCGTTTTTCAATACCCGGGCAAAAATACCTTCCTTGGGCATCACACAATTGCCTACTTCCTTGAAAATAGCGCAGGATGTGCCATGACACTCCTTGCCGATCTGGGTAATTTCCAGTTCAACATCACCTATCGTTAACCTGTCGAGTGGCTGTGTATTCACCAGTTCGAGTCCTTTGGTGGTAATATTTTCGGCAAACTCGCCATAGTTTATTTTACGTCCGGCGGAATGTGTAAACCGTTGTACACTTTCATCGGCCAGCAGGCTCACCTGTCGATGCCAGTTGCCGGCATGGGCATCGTTGGCAACTCCCAGTTCGTTTAATTCAATTTCAGGAACAGGCACTTTTATGGTTCCTTTTTTCTCGCTTATATTTACTGAAACTACGGTTATAGGGGTCGACATGTATTTTTGTTTTTAACTTTAAATTTTGGAGGCTGGTGTATGAGATGGGGAGAGGATATTGGGAGTGTTTGAGAATGGTCATTCAGTGGTCATTCGGTGGTTGTTTGGTGGTTGTTTTGTGGTCATTCCGTAGTCATTCGGTGGTCATTCGGTGGTTTTATATTGGATTTTAGAGAATTATTCGGTATTTGTTCTGCTATTATTGGGCGGCAGATTATTTTGATTTTTTTGATGAGGTTAAACTCCGCTACCTGGTTTTATAAGTCTTCATTTTTCGGCATTTTTCTTTGGTTTTTCACAAACTGCACGCCTTCGACGATATAAAACACCGAGGATGCCAGCAGCGAGAGCCCGAGTGAGATAAAGAAGGTTCCCTTGTAAAGTTCCGGGATCACTTTCCAGTGGCTTATGGCAATGCCCATGGTGATCATAAAAGTCATCAGGATGTATCCGCGGAGGTCGAAAAAGGAGAACATACAAGGCCTGCGCTGGGGCAGGTTTATGATGCGGTTGATATAGCGGCGGCTCACTTTCCTGAATACCAGCAGGAAGAAAGGGATAAATCCGGCAAAGCCGATCAGGTAATTCAGGAAATGATGCAGGGCGTGTCTTTCAATAAAGATAAATCCCAGCGAGAGGATACGATATGCAGCAAATCCCCACAGTGCTGCTCCAAGCGCAATGAGCACCGGCTTGGGAACACCTGGTTTAAGTAACTGGAAAATGCGGTTTGCCATAAATCGGTTTTATTAAATATCTTGTTTTGATTGCTGCTGTTCGTAATTCATATCCTGCTGGTTTCCGAAATTCATATTAGCCGGGTTAAAAGCAGACTGCTCGTTGAATTCGCGCATTCGTTTGAGCCCGAAACGGTATAAATAAACCAGGAAAGGTACAAACGCAACAAGCAGTATCAGGTGTCCCGACATGATCATGAAATCATACATACCATGCAGCAGCCAGGGTACAACAAATGCCAGTAACAACCACTTCCCCCGGTTTTGGGTGCTGAACCTGGCCAATCCCAGGTAAAACCCCATCACGATGCCAAATACCGCATGCCCGGGGACAGCTGTAAATGCACGCACCAGGCCAACCTGTAAGGAGTTGTTCGAAAAAACATAAAACAAGTTCTCGATGGCTGCAAATCCAAGTGAAACCGATACCGCATAAACAATCCCATCGAACTTCTCATTGAAATTGCGGTTACGCCACACCAGTATAAAAACCATCAGGAACTTAAACGCCTCTTCGGTTGCTCCGGCTACCACGAAACCATCCCATGCCGCTCTTTGCAGTCCGGGAAATGTCTTTCCATAAGCCATCAGCATGTTTTCTATCAGCCCGACCGGGAAGAGACTAATTGCTCCAAGTGCAATTCCTTTTAAAATCAGTTTGATAGGTTCCTTTTCATATTTATCGCGCAGGTAAACATACAGCATGATAATAATTGCCGGGGCTAATGCGAGAAGTAATAATGGCATGTGAATGTGGTTGGTTTGAGCCGTTTTCCTGGCAGCATTTTACTCCCGCTCAGATATCGGTTTTGGTTTTGCTGATAAGTTTTATATTGCTGATTTCCATTGTTTTGTCGACAGCCTTGCACATGTCGTACACCGTGAGCAGCGAAGCCGATACAGCTGTGAGTGCTTCCATTTCAACCCCGGTTTGCCCGATGCAATGTACTTCGCTAAAGGCAGAAACTCCTCGTGGTTCGAGGGTGAGTTTTACATCAACTTTTGTTATCAGCAAGGTGTGGCATAGCGGAATGATAGATGAGGTAAGCTTTGCCGCTTGTATGCCGGCCAGTTGGGAAACAGTAAGTACGTCGCCTTTTTTCATGTTGTTTTCCTTTACCAGGCTTACTGTTTCAGGCTGCAGACTGATAAACCCCTGTGCTTTGGCAATCCGCAGCTGGTTGGGCTTATGACCTACATCTACCATATTGGCTTTTCCAGCTTCATCGGTATGGCTAAGTTTGCTCATTGAATTTGTATTGAGTGGTTATAATGGTTTTTTGTATAAAGTTATTTCAGGGAAAAACGTTTACGTAACCGGTTTTATCATCCACATCCCCAAACCCGCAATCTGCAATCCCTGCCTGCTGACGCAGTCAGGCAGGCGTAATCCAAAATTAAACATCCCACATCCAACATCCAACATCCGCCATCCCGTTTTCTATCCCCCGATATTATAGAACTCACCATGCCGGTTTATGGTTCCGCACGAAGGCTTATTGCCCAAAGCAAGTTGCAGGGCTTTGTGTGCGCCATGTTCGCGGATGTTGTATTCCAGGTCGTTAAAAAGGCAAGGCTTCACCATGCCGTTGGCAGTAAGTCTGAGCCGGTTACAGGTTGAGCAATCGCCGCCGCTTCCGCCATCAACTACATAAAACTCTCCTTTCTCGAGGTCCATCTGCCGGATAAACCGAACCTGAAGTCCCATTTTTTGGCCATATTCGGCAACTTCCATTGCATCGGGTTCGGACGGTGATTTAGCGATCACACAATTAATTTTCACCGGCGACAGCCCGGCTGAAACTGAGGCTTCAATACCTTTGAGAACGTTGCCAATTTCTCCTCCCCGGGTGATCTGGCTATATTTCTCGGTATCCATGGTGTCGAGGCTCACATTTACGCGATGCAGGCCGGCTTCTTTGAGCGGTAAAGCAAATTTTTCGAGCAATTGCCCGTTGGTTGTCAGCCCCAGGTCCTGAATTCCCGGACGAGATGCAATCATTTGCAACAGGTCAACAATTCCTTTCCTCACCAGCGGCTCTCCGCCGGTAATGCGTATCTTGTCAATGCCCAGCAACAATGCCGAATCAACCACTTCCATTATTTCTTCGAACGAAAGAATGTCAGCATGCTGCATTAACGTGATGCCTTCAGCCGGCATACAGTAGGTGCAACGCAGGTTACACCGGTCGGTGACCGAAATGCGGAGGTAGTTTATACGCCGGTTATACGAGTCGAACATCTACCAGGGTTCCTTTACTGATGGTTTCTTTACCTATTTCGATGGCGACAATGCCCTGGGCATGTATGTAGGAGTGAAAATGGGCTGAGCCGTGGTATTCGACCGGCAGCGCCGTACCTTCCTCTGACAGGTATACCGGGAAGAAGGCTTTGCGCCCGGTATTCCTCCTTTTGTAATCAACGCCCATAGGGACTGTGATCTGCATTTCTTTCGAGGTTTTCCCGGTGATAAGCCTGATCAGATGTTTTACCAGCAATTCGAATTGTACGAATGAGGAAACCGGGTTACCAGGCAGGCCTACCAGGTATTGATTGCCACGGGTGGCAAAAATAACCGGTTTCCCGGGCTGTACGGCCATGCTGCGGAATTTTATTTCGTAGCCGGCTTGCTGAATAACAGAGGGCACAAAGTCGAAATCACCCGCCGAAATACCACCGGTAAGTATCACAATATCAGTTTCGAGGCTTGCTTTTTGGATAATTTCGAGGGTTGCCTCTTCCGTATCGCGGGCTATGCCAAAATACGAAGTCTTACATCCTGCCCGCTGTGCCTGGGCCAGCAATTGCCAGGCATTGCTGTTTCGAATCTGTGATACAGCCGGTATTTCGGCAGGCTCAACCAGTTCATCACCGGTAGAAATAATACCAATGCGGGGTTGTTTGTAAGCCATAACACCGGCACATCCAACCGAAGCTAAAATAGCTACTTCCTGGGGCCTGATAAGTGTTCCTTTATCGAGCACCTTGTCCCCGCGCCGGATATCTTCGGCCATTTTACAGAAGTTCAGTGCTGTTTTTGTGCCGCTGAAGCGAATTGTATCTTCTCCTGTAATTTCAACATCTTCAACCATGATAACACAGTCGGCACCACCGGGGAGCATCCCGCCTGTCATCAGCTTGGAGCATTCTCCTGTTCCAATGGTTTTGCCGGGGACTTTTCCTGCCGGAATAACTTCAAGCACCCTGAGCTCTTTGTCGAGGTCAGCCCTGCGACACGCATACCCATCCACCGCTGACTTGTCGAAAGGGGGCATATCCATGTCGGAAAAAACATCTTCAAAAAGTATTCTTCCTGCGCATTTCTCGAGGGTCACCATTTCGCCCGGAAGCGGCTTAGCAACCTTTTTTATTATATCCAGGGCTTCTTCAAAAAGTATCATTTACTGCGCTTCGCTTATTGCGACAAAGATAATTATCATTTCAATGCGAATGGTAAGCCGTTTCCTTTCGATGGCCAATTTTAAAGGGCTTGTTTTATAGAAAAATCGGTATGAAAGAGATCGCATTATTTTATTATCTTTGTAAAAAAGGATATATCATGGCCGATATTAATAACCCGCAAAACACAGCTACACCAACCCGTGCAAGTGTTATTAAAAAGAAAATCAAGCGGTATTTTTATTATACTGTTTCCCTGCTCGTTTTTTTGATTGGAATCTGGATTTACTGGAGTTATTTTTTTAACTACAGCGATGGTTACCGGGCAGGGCTTTTGCAGAAGTTTTCGCGCAAAGGGAATATCTTTAAAACGTATGAAGGCGAAATGGTGCTCAGCAGCGTACAGAGTAATAAAAATGTTGCCCTGGCTTCAGAAAAATTTCTTTTCTCAGTTACCGATAAAAATCTTGCACTCCGAATGGATACCCTGCAGGGCAAAACCGTAATAGTGCATTACTCGGAGAAAAATAATACTTTACCCTGGAGAGGTGAAAGCACGCATATTGTTGATGGCGTGAAGATAGCTGAATAACTACGATCTGTGTTCCCGATTTTAGAACCGGGCAACGTTTTTCTGCTCAATTTTCCATCCTGAATCCGCTAAGTCATCACGGTTTCGGGGAATTCAGACGGTTATAAGACTTTATCTTTAAAAAACTTATATGTTTCAACCTGTGAGTTAAGTTTCAGGTTGGGATTACCTTTCACATACTGGTTTGTCCGGGTAGCCGTAATCTGCCGGGCTTTGGTATTATCGCGGAGCTGAATTTGCAACAGGGTCATGAGCTCGCGTTGTAATTCACGGTCGTACACAGGGCACGAAACTTCTATCCGCCCATCGAAATTGCGTTCCATCCAGTCGGCTGATGAGATATAATAAAGCTCTTTGCCATCGTTGGCAAATACCATTACCCTGCTGTGTTCTAGAAAGCGGCCAACAATGGTAATGGCTTCAATATTTCCACTCAGGTTTGGCAGGTCAGGATTGAGGGTACAGATTCCGCGGATAATGAGTTTGATTTTTACTCCCGCTTCGGCAGCCTCATAAAGTTTTTTAATGATTTTTGTATCGGTGAGATTGTTCAGTTTTAAAATTACCCAGGCATCCCTGCCGGCTTTTGCGTTTTTAATTTCATTGCTTAGCAGTTTGAGATACTGGGTTCGCATATGAAACGGTGCTACAATCAGTTTCGAAAACCTGGGCGCATTATAAATCGATTCGAACAGGTGGAAAACGCTGTTCACATCGGAGGTAATTTCTTTGGAAGCGGTTAAAATCGATATATCAGTGTATACCCGTGCTGTGGTCTCGTTAAAGTTTCCGGTACCTATACCCGCATAATATATGTTCCTCACGCCTTCCTTGCGGCGAATCAGCAGCAGCTTGGCGTGAACTTTATAACCAGGTATCGATTGTATTACGCGTACTCCCTCTTCCTGCATTTTTTCGGCCCAGTAGATGTTTGCTTCTTCATCGAACCTGGCCTGCACCTCAAGAAATACAGTAACTTCCTTCCCATTGCGCGCTGCATTTATAAGGGCATTCACCACGGTCGATTTGCTGGCAACCCGGTAAAGGGTCATTTTGATCGCCCTCACCTGGGGGTCGAGCGAAGCCTCACGCAGCAGGTCAATGAGGTAATCGAACGACTGGTAAGGGTAATGCACCAGGTAATCACGTTCCCTGATGCCGGCAAGAATGCTTTGGGTACCACGCAGGCCCTGGTGTTCGAGCGGGGGCATGTGTTGAAAAACCATGTCGGCAGTGCCAATATTGGGGAAATGCACAAAGTCCTTGAAATTGTGATATCGTCCGCCTGCCGTAATGGTATCGCTCTGGTTAATATTCAGTTTGGTGAGCAGCTGTTTCAGCAGCCTTTCGGGCATATGACGGTCGTAAACAAACCTAACCGGCGGTGCCACCTCCCGCTGTTTCAGCCCTTCAGTCATCAACTCTATAAAACTTTTCGATACATCGTTGTCAATATCCAGTTCAGCATCGCGGGTAAACTTAATGGCATAGGCTTTATAGGTATTAAATCCGAATACCGAAAATATTTCGCCCATACAATGCCTGATAACATCGTCGAGTAGAATGATGTATTTTTTGTCGTCTTGCGGAGGTAATATCAGAAAGCGCGAAAGGGTATTCACCGGAACCTCGACAAGGGCGTATTTTTCCTGTGCCGGTTTGCCTTTCACCTGGAGTACTACCGCCAGGTACAGGGAATGATCGTGAAGCGAAGTAGCTTTGAGGTTGTTTAAAATGATAGGGAAGAGGTATGGCCTTACATGGTCCCTGAAATATTGTTCAACAAATTGTCCATGCTCAGGACCTAAATCATGATCGTTGATGACAAAGATATTGTGCTGCGCAAGTTCCTGAATAACTGTATTGTATATGTGCTGAAACTCTTTTTGCTGCTCTTTGGTGATGCGGTTAATTTCGCGAAGGGTTTTGCGTGGGTTCAGGTTTTTATCACGAAAAACGCCTTTTTCCATGCTGATCATGCGGTTTACCGTGGCCACGCGCACCCTGAAGAACTCATCGAGATTATTGGAGTAAATACCCAGAAATTTCATGCGTTCTGCCAAAGGCGTTGCTGGATCAGCAGCCTCCTGAAGTACTCTTTCATTAAACTGCAGCCAGCTTATTTCACGGTTAATATTGTTGCCTTTTGTGGCCATATAGTTTCAAAATTATTGTTGCTGTTTGTCAGCTTTTAAAATATAACAGCGCAAATGCTTGCTTTGTTAATATTAAAATACAAATTTAATAATTTTTGCGCTTTAAGTCGATAACTGAAGCGATGAACCGACCGGAATGCGTTGTTAAAGATTGATTTCATACTTTCTTTTTTTTGCAAACAGCACACTAAGATTTGATAATGAGTAGTTTGCGCGATGCTGTACCTGATGCTATTTACAAAAGTTTAATGTTTAATTAATTTGATGGGTTCACAGCAGTTTAAGTTAAGAGCAATACGTGAAATAAGAATTCCTTTCTTTTACTTCCTCAACATTTTAACCAGCATTTATATATACTTCACGTCCAAATGCGTAAAAGAGAGATTTTGCTAGCTGTTCATTGCAACAATGATTAAAACCCGCGTCACCGAAGTGTGCGGGTTAACTGTTGTTGAATTGATTGGTTTCCTTTTTTGCCGGGAGTGTAACGACGCAGGTTACAACATCCCGGGCCACACAGTGAAGTTTTGAATCACTTTCGCCTTTTTCAGGTCCGACCATTTCTCGGTTTCGAGGTGAACGGAAACTACTCCGGTCGTCGGCAACGATTCGAGTTTTGGCTCTGCAAAGTGGTTTGCTACCTGGGTAATAACCGGGTTGTGACCAACTATCATAACTGTATTTATTGAATCGTCAAGACCTTCAATAATATCGAGAGTATCTTTATCATCGCCGGTGAAAAGCTTTTCCTCGGTTTTTATGCTGCTGGCCTGATAACCTAGCTTGTCAGCTATAATCAAAGCAGTTGCATAAGCTCTTTCGGCCGGGCTTGAAATAATCTGGTCAATCACAGGCTTGCTCTCTGCCATGTACAGGGCAACCCTGCAAGTACGTGCAACACCGGTATCGGTTAACAGTCGGTCAACATCAACAACATTTGCAGTGGCATGTATGGCTTTGCCATGGCGAACAATATATACAGTCTTCATAGGTAGGATTTATTTTTTGGTAAACATACAAAATAACTTTAAACGCAAAAGCGATATCCGAAAATTTACGGATACCGCCTTTAAATTTGTACTTTTTGCGTCTTCAGTTCTGAAAGATTCCGGTAAATTCGGACCGTTTGAGAGCCTGTTTGAGATTATTATTGTGGAGGTTAAGAAAGGCGAGGGGTGATGGGCGAGGGGAGATGGGGAGATGGGAGACTGGGAGATGTGGTGTCCTGATCGCAGCGGCATGGGTTTTCGGTCTTCCCTGCCTGCTGACGCAGTCAGGCAGGGGTCTTCCGACTCCGACTCCGGTCTTCTAGCTTTGTCTTTTACTCAACCTTTTTACCGGGCAGTGTCGGCCTGGTAGGTCATTCTTTTTTTCGATGGGGGAAATACCGAAAAATTCACATAACGGTATGGGTTCAGTTTCATGTCTTCAATCAAGGCATTGAGCTGGGCTGCCGATTTGTTCAGGTTGTCATACAATTGCTGGTCGTTGAGCAGCAGCCCGATAGAGCCCTGCCCGTTGTCGATTTTGGTTGTGATTGAATTCAGCCGGCTGAGGGTCCCGTTTACATTAGCCAGGGTACCGGCAAGGTTCGCCCTGGCCAGGGTGTCGGTAATACTCGAAAAATTTGAAAGGATTTTCGAGATGTTCTCGTCGTTTTTACGGAAATTTTCGGTAATGGACTCAACATTGAACATGATGCGCTCCAGCCTTTTACGCTGACCATACACCAGTGTGTCGAGGTTAAAGGTTGTATTTTCGAGGTTGTTCAGCGTGTGACGTATGCTCAGGAATGAGGCTTCGATGTTTTTCCGGGTTTCGGAATTAAAGACCGAATGAAGCACGGTAACCATGGTGTCGAGCGACGAAAGCAGGTTTTCGGCTTTTTCCTTGATAGGAGCAACCTGCTTGTTTACTTCTTCCTGGAGCGACATCTGCGATGCCCCGATCAGCGTGTCGCCATCCTCGGCTTCGCGTGGCGAATTGCCAAAAATAATTTCTACGTTTTTTGTCCCCAGCAAATCGAGGCTGAAAATGCGTGCTATGGAATTGGAAGGGATTGCAATGGGGTTCGAAATCGTAAGTTCAACCAGGATTTTGGCTGAATTCCTGTCGACAAACCGCATATCTGTTACTTTGCCTACATTCAGCCCGTTTATCGAAACCGGTGCTGCTTCCTGTATGCCGGAGGTGGCATCGTAAACAGCATAAAAAGTACGGTTTTTATGCAAAAGATCTTTGCCCTTTATAAAGTTTACCCCTATAATAAACAAGGTTAATGTTACAATACCGAATGCACCTATCTTTATTTCTCGACTTATTTTCATTGCTCCAGCCAAAATTTTGACAAATTTACTACTTTTTTTCGGTAAGTCGCCGGGCCTCTTCATTTGTAATACGTTGTTTCCCTTTAAATGCAACTACAAATGCATCTTTATATCCTTTCGAAATAATTTCCTTTCGGTATTGCATGGCTTCATCCAGCGTTGCGAAATCGCCGGAGGTATATTTGAATGCACCTCCCTGCTCGTACATTTTTACATTTTCAAAGCCTTTAAACAGGGGCGAATTCAATGGCTTTTCATCCGGAAACATAGCAAATTGAACCCTGTACGAAACAACTACTACCGGGTTCTTTTTTACCGGTACCGAGTCTGATTTTGCCGATGGGGTTTCTTTTTGTGTTTTTTGTTCAGGCTTAATATCTTTCGCCACAATTTCGGTGTTTTTCGAAACAATAACACTGTCCTGTGTGGGTGGTTTGCGTCTCTCAATCTGGTATTTGTAGTCGCGTAGCGCCCTGAATATCGCCTGTGCGGTTAGGTCCTGGCCTTTATCTGACAGCAGGAAACGTTCATTCGATGGGTTGCTGATAAAGCCTGTTTCTATCAATACTCCAGGCATCGCGGTCTTATAGAGCACCAGGAATCCGGCTTGCTTTACACCCCGGTTAAACATGTTAAGGTTATCAACGAGCTGGTGCTGCACTTTCCCTGCAAAGGCAAGACTCTTATCAAGGAAAGCATTCTGCATCATGCTGAAAAAAATATTGCCTTCGGGCGAGTTCGGATCAAATCCATCGTATTTTTCAACATAGTCATCCTCCAAAAGTATGGCAGCATTTTCTGCTTTTGCCACGGCCAGGTTCGCTTCGCTTTTATGAAGACCCATCACAAACGTTTCAACCCCGTATGCGTTTGTCGATTTGGTTGAATTGCAATGGATGGAAATAAATAGGTCGGCTTTATTTTCGTTGGCGATATGAGCCCTGCGATATAACTCAACAAAAGTATCATCACTCCGCGTCAGGATCACCTTTACATCCTTCATGTTTTCGCGGATATAGTCGCGCAACTTCAAAACAATGGCAAGGGTAATATCCTTTTCCCGCGAATTTTTACCCAGCGCCCCTGTGTCGTGCCCTCCATGGCCTGCATCAAGCACAACGGTATTAACCCTTTGTGCACTGGCAAAATTCACAAAAAAATATAAAAGGCACAGAATAAGAAATCTCTGATCAATACGTTTTTCTGTCATCAACTGATTTTGTTTAGCTTTGCACGTTTGTTTGAAAAAACAACAAATTTTAGAATGTGTTTAATAATCAGTTTTTTAGCTTTTATTTACAGGTAAAATGTTTTAATACGCTGGCCTGATTCTACACACATTCTATCACAAAATTAACAAGTTAACCTATTTTTACTCATAATTGGTACCGAAGTTACAAACAAAGCGCCGGTTAATAACCATCTTCCTGGTCCTGTCAGCCATTTTTGCCGCGCAGGCCTTTGGGATTATTTCCTGGCCTTCCCGTGATATTAAATTCAGCAGTACGTCAGGCCTGGATATGGCAAATGCTTTTACACAGCTGCCCGATACTACGGTTGGCAAGTACCCCGATACTTTGCAGGTTAACGTTCCCGACTCTGCATTATTATCAGGCGATACGAATGAAACCGAAAAAAAGGTGAATAAATTTATGCTTAATGCAAAAATCAATTATGCTTCGGCTGATTCGCTGAGTATGAGCATTAAAAACAAGATGGCCTGGCTTTATGGAAATGCAAGTATCGAATATGAAGATATTAAACTAAAGGCGGCGCTTATATCCATCGATTTCGATAAAAATATGATTCACGCTTATGCGATGGAGGATTCATTATGCAACCCGGTAGGCATTCCCGAATTCAAGCAGGGCGAGCTGAGTTTCAAATCGAAAGAGATTGCGTATAATTTTACAACCAAAAAAGGGCTTATACAGCAGGTTGTAACCAAAGAAGGTGAGGGGTACATCCATGGAACGGTCATTAAAAAAGTGAACGACAGTGTTACTGATGTGGGTCGTGGCGAATATACCACCTGCGACCTGGATGAGCATCCTCATTTTTCGTTGAAATTTACCAAGGCAAAAGTGATGAGTGGCAATATGATTGTTACTGGTCCGGCCTGGATTACAGTGGAGGGGGTTCCCTTGCCTATAGGGCTGCCTTTCGGGTTGTTCCCCAATAAAAAGGGGCGGAGTTCCGGACTCATTATTCCGAGGTATGGTGAATCGGCCAATCGCGGATTTTTCCTTGAAGATGGTGGTTACTATTTCGGCCTCAGCGACAATTTTGACCTGAAACTTACCGGTGATATTTATTCGCGTGGAAGCTGGGCTATTAAACCCATTGTCAGCTATAAAAAACGATATAAATATTCGGGTAATTTCAGCTTCAAGTATGCCAAAACGATTTATGGTACTGAAGGAACGCCGGGATACGATAACCGCAACGATTTTTTTGTAAGCTGGTCGCACCGGCAGGATCCCAAAGCCCGCCCCAATTCGGTGTTTTCGGCAAGTGTTAATGCCGGATCGAGTAGTTACAACAAATACAATCCAACTACTGTTAACGACTACCTCAGCAATACGTTTTCATCAAGTGTTACATACGATCTCAGGTTAGGCAGTTTTGGTAACCTTACCTCGAGCGCCCGACATAGCCAGAATACCAGTACGCACCAGGTTACCTTGTCGCTTCCCGAAGTTGCCTTTGGTATAAACCGTATCTATCCGTTCAAACGGAAAAATCAAACCGGTAAAGCCGCCTGGTACGAAAGTATAAACGCTACCTATAAACTCGACATGCGTAATGAGCTGAATACTTACGATTCGCTGGTATTTAAGCCTGATGTGGGTAACCGCTTTGTAAACGGGGTCAGGCATAATATCCCCATCAGCGGTTCGTTTAAGGTGCTTAAATATTTTTCGTGGAGCAATAGCTTTAACTACAACGAACGCTGGTACACAAAAACGGTACACGAAAGCTGGGTGAGTGATACTACGCTGAAAGGTGGTTATGTCGATATTGATACGATTAACGGGTTTAAGGCTGCCCGCGATTATAGTTTCAGTTCATCGCTCGGTACCACTATTTATGGGATGAAACAATTCAGGAAGGGTTATGTGCGTGCTATCAGGCATGTGATCAGGCCAACCGTGGGTTTCAGTTTTGTACCCGATTTTGGTAAAGAAGAACTGGGTTACTGGCAAAATGTACAGGTCGATAAAGAAGGGAATACACAGAAATATTCCATCTTCGGGGGACAAGGGACTTTTCAGCCGCTTTATGGTGCGCCTCCCAGCCAAAAATCAGGGGCCATTAATTTCGGCCTTACCAATAACCTCGAAATGAAAGTGCGTTCGAAAAAGGATACCGTTACCGGAACCCAAAAGGTGATGCTGATCGACAACTTCTCAATTTCGACTTCGTACGACCTGGCGAAGGATTCAATGCGCTGGTCGGATATAAGTTTATCGGCACGTACTACGTTGTTTAAAAAAATCCAGGTAAACTATGCGAGTATTTACAGCCCTTATGGCTTATACAGGCAGCCTTTTTATGGATATACCATGCTCGACTTTTACAGCAACCCGTTCTATAATCCAATACCGGGACCGGTTATCAATAAGTCGCAGTATTCAATGAATAAAAAACCGCTTCGGTTTGTTAATTCAGGCTGGAGCCTGAGTTTTGGTTACCAGTTAAAGCCCAAAACGAAGGTTGCCAAAAAGCCGGCTCCGGGGTCCTCATCGCCAGAAGAAATTCAGGATGTGAAGGATAACCAGCATTTGTATATTGACTGGGATAATCCTTGGTCGTTGCAGTTCGATTATAATTTCAGGCTGACTAACATACCTGTGGCTGCCACCGGCAAGATCGACCGGAATATCGTTCAGACATTCCGTATTTCGGGTGATGTGAATGTTACCGAAAAATGGAAATTCTCGGTTCAGACCGGTTACGATTTTCAAACAAATGCTTTTGCATATACATCTATCAATTTTTACCGCAACCTGCATTGCTGGGAAATGCGGTTCAACTGGATACCTTACGGGGTTCAGAAAAGCTGGAATTTCCAGATCAATGCAAAATCTTCGTTGCTGCAGGATCTGAAACTCACAAAGAAGAAGGATTTCAGGGATAACCTCTAAAAGGCTAACACCAGGCCTCAATAAGCTGAAGTGAAAAATGATTCTGAATGTTACGTCAGGGGTGGGGAGTTTTTAATTTTCTGCCAATGGAATGGTAAACGAAAAAGTGGAGCCTTTACCCTCCTGGCTAACAACATGTAGTGTGCCGCCGTGTTTTTCGGCCATTTCTTTTACCAGTATCAGTCCCAATCCGGCTCCTTTTTCGTTCGAGGTTCCGGCAAGGCTGAAATGGTCATCAATTTTAAAAATACGCCCGAGCGCTTCTGCAGGCATCCCGGTTCCGGTATCGGTAATACTTATTTCTATATGTTTCTGCTGCTCATCAGCCTCAAAACCGTCCTGACCCGAATCCATCATTTTGATTTTTGCATCAAAACGAACGCTACCACCAGGGTAAGTAAATTTTATAGCATTGGTTGCCAGGTTGAGCAAAATTGAATGTACCATCTGGTGATCGGCAAACACGCGGTATTCTTCCGTGAGTGTACTGAACAGGTGTATGCTTTTGCCCTGCGCATTCGAATTTAATAAACTGATGATCCCCATAACGGCTTCAGTCAGGTTAAATTCGGTAGGATTATACTGCATTCGGCCTGTTTGAAGCCTCGACCAGTTGAGCAGGTTTTCGAGCAATGAAAATGCCCCGTACGACGAATCTCGTACTTTCTGGAGGTATTCCCTTATTTCTTCTTTCGTGAGGTCATCAAGTTCGTCCAGAATCAGATCAGTAAATCCCAGCATTCCCTGGAAAGGACTACGCAGGTCGTGTGCTACAATGCTGAAAAATTTGTCCTTGCTTTGGTTCAGGTCTTCAAGTTCTTTGTTGTATTCCTGCAGCCGGGCTTCAGACTCTTTTTGGATAGTAATGTTGCGGGCAATATGCATGCTCCCTAGCAGGTTGTTATCTGCATCAAATATAGGGATGGCGGAAATTTCGAGGTGCATCCCGAATTTGGGCTCATAAAGCTGTATAGTATGTGGTTTGCGATCGCGGATCATCACCAGGTGTGGACAGTTTGCGGTGGCACATCCGCTGTCGTGCATCAGGTTGTAGCATGTATGGCCGATCAGGCTTTTTTCCCCGACATTCAACATATGCCGCATTGCTTTATTAGCCTTGACAATCGTATTTTCAAGGTTAATGAGGGCCACCATATCTGGTATCGAATCGAAAATTAATTCCCACACACCGGAGTCCGGATTCGAAAGCTGGGAAAAAAAATCGGAATTCTGGATGTTAATGGGCATAGGTTTCATAGCATCTGTCGAGTCAATTATTTAGCCAGGGTTTAAACTTAATGGATCGGCAGTGTCAGAATCTGATCAGGATTAAGTGTATTTATCTGAAATTGATGATAAACCACTAGACTTTTAACCAGACTCAGGCCATATTGTTCACCTGGATCGTTGTATGGAATTTCCATTAAAACTTCCAGGAATCGGCGAAATTAATAAAAATGTTCGGCCCGGAAATAAAGCATAATAAATTTTACATATAAAATATATTAAAAAGCACAGTTTTTAAACCGGCTGCAGCACGAAATCTGTATGCTGTTTATGTTCGAAAACGCATGAATGGTTATACAGTAAAGTGCGGGTAATGCTGGTTTGCTGACGATATCAACGAATGACCGAAGAAATAAACAAAACATCAGCAGGCGGATTGATATCCGGCTTTCAAAAGGTGCTTAACTGAGTTGAACGGTAAAAATAAATGTGGTTCCCTGCCCGGAAATGCTTTCGGCCCAGATACGGCCGCCGTTTTTTTCGACCATTTCGTGGCAAAGTACCAGCCCCAGGCCCGTACCAGGCTCATTGGCTGTGCCGGGCTGCGAATATTGCCCGTTGAGTTTAAAAAGCTTTGGCAGTATTTCCTCCGCAATGCCAATCCCGTTGTCGGAAATACTTATTTCGAGCCAGTATTTATCGTCGGGGTTTGACTTAGCCGTGGCTTTTTCATATTTCTGAGGTTTGCGACCCCTTACTACCACCCGCCCGTTATTATTCGAGAATTTTATCGAATTGGTTATCAGGTTCTGGATCACCGAATGAATCATGTTTTTATCGGCCAGTACCATGATGCCCGCTTCTACTTCGTTTATAAGGTTGATATCCTTTTGAGAAGCATTATTGTTTAAAACTGATATTACAGAATTTATTTCTTCCCGTATGTCGAATACTGTTGGGGTAAAAGGCATTTTCCCGCTTTGTATCCGCGACCATTCAAGCAGGTTTTCCAGCA
Source organism: uncultured Bacteroidales bacterium (assembly GCA_937965665.1). Classification (GTDB taxonomy): domain Bacteria; phylum Bacteroidota; class Bacteroidia; order Bacteroidales; family UBA4417; genus UBA4417. The sequence goes on along the minus strand of CALCJE010000274.1, from coordinate 900 downwards.
GGTTATAAGTGTGGTACGAAGCATTCCTCACATTGGCCAGGTATTCTTTTACCTGGTCGTGGGTTAATTCTTCGAGATCTTCGTATAACAGGTCAATAAAACCGAGCAATCCCTGGAACGGATTTTTCAGATCGTGCGCAAAAACTCCAAAAAACTTATCCTTGTTGGTGTTGGCTTCTTTAAGCTCTTCAACCTGGTTAGCCAATTCCTCGATTTCGGTTTTCGAATTGCTGATATCACGCCCTATGGCAATGAGAACTTCGCGACCGAAGAACAGCCCTTTGTTAAGGATATATTCACAGTTGAAGTTTCGTCCATTCTTACTCTTGCCATAGCATTCAAATTGCTGAAGTTCACCTTTAAATGCAGCTTCAAAATAGGGCTGAAGTAGTGTCTCGTCATTTTTATCTTCGGCTGAGAGCAGTGAAAAATTTTGCCCGATAAGTTCTTCGCGTTCGTAACCAAATAGCTTCCCGGTGTGCTTGTTCACTTCCATCAAAATCCCTTCGGGCGAAAGGATTAAAACGGGCTGGGGGATACTGTCGGCTACATTGCGAAACGAAACCTCTGTTCCCTGCCCGGTGGTCTCATTTCCAGCGAATTCATTTTCAATAGCCCTGGCAACGGTTTGAACAAAGAGCAGATCGGAAGGGGAGAGCGAATAATGAAACGTGAAGAGCGCTGTAATGAGCCCGGTTGTTTTGTTGTTTTCTTTGATCGTAAAGCCTAAGATCGCTTTTACTGGAGCATCCTCGGCTATGGATGGTTCCGATGCCAGGAATGCTGTAAGCGCCGGCTTACGGATAAGCGAATATTGCTCGTTCTGCGATTCAATGTGATCGAGCATTTGCTGACTGCAAAGCAGCGGACTAATGCCATTGTTAAAAGGTGATTCCCACG
>CALCJE010000273.1 GCA_937965665.1 uncultured Bacteroidales bacterium | reverse complement strand
TTGGGTGCTGTATCAGGATTTTTCTTGTACCGGTTTCCTATCGAGATAAAAACGATACACAACAGTAAGATACTGATAAAAAGCGAAACCACGTTTTTGGTGATCGAAAAATCGAGTGGTATTTTGGCAGCGGCATCAACGGTTTCACCATCCTCAAGTACTTTCACAATTTTCCCCTTGTTTTCGCCTTCATTCATCAGTTTGTACCCGTTGTATGCCTCGGTACCATGATGAAAATGAGACGAACTGAAGGTAACAAGCTTACCGTTATCGAGCAGGATTACCGGCAGCGGAATTGAAAGGTGAAAATGGTTGTAGGTAAGTATGTGCCACTCGTGTGCATCGGTTATATGATCAATGATCATTTCGCCGGCATCAAAACCCTTTTTCTCCATATGTACAGCTTCCTGCTGTGGCGATCCGGTTTCGTCGGCAGTGGTATTTGCAAATGTGAACCCTGATATAAACAAGGCAAATATAATGAGCTGTAACCTGATTGTATGTGATAACTTACTGATCATAAGCCTGCTTTCGTATTGAAGTGCAATATTAGTATTAATCTTTGATAAAAGCTGCGTATTCATCCCAAAAATACGAACTAATTTCAATTTCTAAATACAAAAGTAATATAATTAAACATATTAACGAAGCATCCATTTGTATGGGTTAAAGATAGCCCGGTTTTGCATTGATTACATGTTATTTGTTGGTATTCAGCAAGCAGGGTTTTGATATGATACTGATCAAAATAAATGATCTGTGTAGTTAACCTAAAACCGGTACTTTTGTTCTGTTTAAAATCCGACTATGGAATTTACTGTTTTTTCGGACGAATCGTTTATGCGGGAGGCTTTAAAAGAAGCCCGCCTGGCACTTGGCAAGGATGAGGTTCCGATTGGTGCTGTGGTGGTGTGCGAAAACCGCATCATTGCCCGGGCACACAACCTCACGGAGCAACTGAATGATGTTACGGCCCATGCCGAAATGCAGGCTTTTACTGCTGCTTCGGGGTTTATGGGTGGCAAGTACCTGGAAGGCTGCACCCTGTATGTTACCATTGAGCCTTGCGTGATGTGCGCCGGGGCTTCATTCTGGACACAGATCAGCCGGATTGTTTACGGGGCCGATGATATTAAGCGCGGTTATTCGTTACTCAGTTCATCGGTGCTGCACCCGCGTACCAGGGTAACCAAAGGAGTGCTTGCCGAAGAATGCGCAACCCTGATGAAGGATTTTTTCAGGAAGAAACGCTGAAAGAAGCAATTTGCACATTAAACGCCTGCCTCAGGAAAGGGACCCGGAGCCTGGTCAGAAATCTGAAAAGAACAAAAATAAAACGGTTGTTTTACTTTCATACATTTAAAATGCTGCATTTTGATAAGGAATATCATGATATTCAGGCAGGAGAGTGCTTCATGGATCGCTGCCGGATTACGTCAAAAAGCTAATTCAAGGGTTAAAAAATATCTTTCAGTTTTCCCTGATTAACTTATACTAAATTGTAATTTTGCGCCACGGTTTATAATAAAATTAATGTGAAGAATATCAGATATTTTACGCATGGCACCGAAACCATTGAGTGGAATCCGGAAGATTGCTGGCATTCAGGAAAATGTATTAAAAGCATCCCTTATATCATCGAAAAGCCTGGTATATATAGTATAAACGTTTCGGAAGGCCAGTTCGAGGCCATTCTGAAAAAGGCAGAATACTGTCCTTCAAGAGCTTTAAAAATAATTACTCCACCTAAATAACTGGTCGTCACCGTTCTTTTTTTCAAACATATACGGGACTTATCAGTTATAAAAACGACCGCTTTTCCGGCCAAAGTTTGGGTGCAGTTTATTAAATCCGGACACTAATTATTACTTTGGTGCGTTTTTTGAAGAATAGATTTTAAAACATTTCGATGAACCGTATCTTCGTCATACTACTTTTCTTCTGTTGCTTTACGGTATATCCTCAGTCGTACCGAAACATACCCAATAAGGCTTTTGCCAGGGGCGAGATGCTGACTTTCAGGGTTGCCTTTAATTCAGCACTCACCGGGAGCATAACCGGTGGAAAAGCTACGCTCGAAATAACAGATGATGTAAAACTTATCGAAAACCGAAATACGTACCATGTAGTCGGCATTGGCAAAACCACCGGATTAATCGAAATGATTTATAAGGTCAACGACAGGTTCGAAAGTTATTTTGACCAGGATGCGCTTATTGCCCGGCAGTTTATTCGTCGCACGCGCGAAAACACTTACAAAAAAGATGACCTGGTAATTTTTCGCCAGCATGATAAGCTGGCAGTGAGTCTCACCAAAATTGTAAAGGTCCCTGCCAATGTGCAGGATGTGATTTCTGCTTTTTATTATGCCCGCACCCTTGATATTTCAAATCTTAAACCCGGTGAAACCTTCGAAATACCTTTTTTCCTGGATGACTCGGTTTATCACTCGAGGGTCATTTATAAGGGTCGCGAAACGGTAAAAACCAAACTGGGGAAATTCCGCTGTGTGGCTTTTCAGCCCATGGTGGCCACAGGATATGCGTTTGACGACCCCTACCCCATCACCATCTGGATTACTGACGATGCCAACCGGCTACCGGTCCTGATTGACTCGGAACAATCCGTCGGGCGGGCCCGGGTTGAACTGATTTCGTATTCAGGGCTTGCCAACCCTATTACAGCCAAAATACCGGATTAAAGCCAGCACTGTTTGCGCTTAAAAAAGTGGTTATCACTTTACCCTGATCAACGAATCCCTGGGCGACGGAACATGAATTACAGGTGGCACCGCAGGCTTGTCGAGCCGCGTTAAATCATACCGTTTTATGGTTTTATCTATAATGCTGATCCATGAGGACGATCTTGCATAGCCACTTGCTTTTATGGCTTTTAACCATTTCATATAATCCATATCGCCTTTCAGACCGGGGTAATATTTTCTTTTCGAAATCATTTCGCCGATATGCAGATATGAAGCTTCATCAGTTTCAAAAGAGCGGTATGCCGTAACATATCCCGACTTTGTTTTTGAAGATTTCACCCTGGCTTTCACCCCAAAATGATTATGCTTTGTGCGGCATAATTTGCTTGTTCCAGAGGCGCTTTCGTGTAAGGCTATCCCTAAAACCAGGCTGGGTGGAATCTGGTACTTTGCCAAAACTTCAAGAGCAAGCGGGCTGTAAGTATCAATATACTTTTGTGCAGCACTCTGTGCAGACATAAAATATGGAGCAAAAAAAAGAAATGTGACAAACAGAATCCGCATCAAACTGATAATTTCCGGCTAAAAGTAAAGTTTTTTTAAAACATTTAACTTCCTGCGCCCTGAATTGTTCAGTTTTTGGATATCGGCCGGCATCAAACCCACTGAGGTATGCTTTTTGCAGTATTCGCTATAGCCGGAAGTTTTAAGGTGTTATGGAAAATTCAACCCTAACGCATCCTCGTACTACCAATTTACATAATTTTATCTTTTTGTGACCAATCAATTCTGTATGAAAACCATTTTCAGTATCATCATTATGGCATTCAGCCTTACGGCGATGTCGCAAAATCAGTATTCAGGAGCATGGAAACAAGTTGATTCCCTTGCTGCTGTCGGGCAGTCGAAATCGGCGCTCGAAATTGTTACTTCTGTTTATAACAAAGCAAAGGCGGCCAACCAGCCCGACCAGTTCATAAAAGCTTCGCTTTACCGGATGAAGCTTGAATCGGAGTTTGAAGAAGATTATTTTGAAAAAAGCATTGAGCGTACCCGGCTCGAAATTCAATCGGCCAAAGCCCCGGTAAAACAAATCCTGCATTCGATACTCGCCGAACTTTACTGGGATTATTACCAGGCCAACCGCTGGAAGATTCTCGGCCGCAGCGAAACTGCCAATTCAGCAGGCGACGATATTAAAACCTGGGATCTGAAAAAACTGGTTTCGGCCTGTATGGAAAATTACACCCAATCGCTTACCGAAAAAGAATTGCTGAAAGTAACGGCCATTTCGTCGTACAATGAAATCCTTGAAAAACAGGAAGGTTCAGAAAAATTCAGACCTACCCTGTTCGATTTCCTGGCACATCGCGCCATTGATTTTTATTCATCAACAGAGGCCGGACTTACAAAACCAGCAGTTACCTTTTTGATGGATAAGGCTGAGTATTTCTCCTCCCCAGCTACTTTTGCTGCTCTGAATATCGCATCCCCTGATCCGTTTTCGTTCGAATTCCAGGCCCTGAAACTATACCAGGAGATCATCGGGTTTCATCTGAGTGATAAAAATCCTGAGTCCTTAATAGATGCCGAACTGGAACGCTTGACTTTTGTTCATGAAAAAAGTGTGCATCCCCAAAAGGATAGCCTTTTCCTGGCAGTTCTTTACGAACTGGAAAAACAGTTTATTGGTTACCCTGCTTCAACCGAAATAAGCTATCAAATAGCCTTGCAACTCGAAGGGGATGTTGACGAAATGGTCCCGTACGGGGAGCAGCCGTTAAATCCAATCCCTGAAAACAGTAAATGGGATAAGAAAAAAGCTGTTGAAACCTGCGAAGCCGCCATCAAACGATTTCCCGAAAGCTTTGGCGCCGCCAATTGCCGGGCACTGATTGAAAGAATCAAACAGCCTTCGCTTGCGTTGGTTACCAATTATGCATCCGTTCCCGGCAAGTCCGCGCTGGCATTGGTGAAATATAAAAATACCACAAAGATATTTCTGCGGCTGCTGAAAATGGATGCCGAAACTGACCGCGAACTTATTCAACTTTCGCAGGATGAAAGACTGGCAAGGTATAAGGCCATGAAACCCATAAAATCGTGGGAGCAAGCGTTGCCCGACCCAGGCGACTACCGCGGTCACTCAGCCGAAATCCGTTTACCGGCAACAGCCACGGGCTACTATGTTCTACTGGCAAGCAACGATGCTGCTTTCCCGGCTGCTTCTGCCCTGGTTACTTCAGTAAATTTCTGGAAGACAAATATCAGTTTCCTAAGCCGCAACAACCAGGGTAATACCGAGGTAGTTGTGCTGCACCGCGAAACCGGGCAGCCACTTCAGGGTGTAAAAGTTCAGGTTGTTACACGCGATTACGATCCCGGCCAACGGAAATATACCAACACTGCCGGTAAAACCTTTGTAACCGGTAAAACTGGCATGGTTACCATACCGGCCAAAAGCACCGGCAAACGCTACAGCAGTTACAACCTGGTGTTTACAACAAAAGGAGATAAACTGATCCCTGAAAGCTATTTTATGAGTTATAGAAATGAGCCCGAAATGCCAAGGACTATAATCCAGACTCATTTTTTTACTGACCGCGCCATTTATCGCCCGGGGCAAATCATCTATTTTAAGGGCATCACCCTCGAGCGAACTGGTGAGGATGTGAAAATAAAACCAGGATATAAAACTGAGGTTTCGTTACTGGATGTAAACGGCCAGCTCATAGCGAAACAGCCGCTGACCACCAATGATTTTGGCTCTTTCAGCGGTAGTTTTACGGCACCGCAAGGAACGCTAACCGGGCAAATGACCATTGAATGCAGGGATGGATCAGTTTCTGTACGAGTGGAAGAGTACAAAAGGCCAAAGTTTGAAGTAAACTTCAAGCCGGTAAAAGGATCGTATAAACTGGGCGAAACCATTACTGCCAAAGGGGAAGCAACGGCTTATGCCGGAAGTACAGTTTCGGATGCGAAAGTAAGTTACCGGGTTGTCAGGCAGGCAAGTTTTCCTTACTGGTGGTGGGGATGGCGCGGCATGCCGGCTTCGGATGAAATGGAAATTACCAACGGTGAAACAATAACCGGAAGCGATGGCACATTTACTATAAATTTTAAAGCTATTCCCGATCTTTCGGTCGATAGGAAAACGAATCCGGTATTTACCTATACAGTTTATGCCGATGTAGCCGACATCAATGGTGAAACCCACAGCAGCGAAACCGGCATTTCAGCCGGTTACAAAGCCTTGCTGGTAAACACCGACTTAACCGGTGATGTGAACCTGGAAAAAGGATTTAAATTTTCACTTTCAGCCACCAACCTGAATGGCGAAAAACAGCAGGCCACGGGAAGTATTTCCATTTCTAAACTCCGCGTGCCCGGCCAGGTTTACTTTTCGCGTAAATGGCAGCGCCCCGACCAATTTACTATGACCAAAGCCGAATTTGAAAAAGATTTCCCCGGCGAAGTGTACAATGATGAAGACGATATCAGTACCTGGCCGTTGGAGAAAGCTGTTTACTCAGCCGGTTTCGATACAAAATCCGATTCGGTTTTTGCCCCTGCCCAGGCAATGGCCCCAGGCATGTACCTGCTCGAAGTTAAAACCAAAGATGCCTTTGGTGAGGAAATTTTGTACAGGAAATATTTCAGTGCATTTCAGCCCGCTGCCACCACTACCGGAGCAGTTTCGCCCTTATTCTTTTCGTTGCTCACACCCAAAGCCGAACCAGGTGAAAACGTTCAGTTTGTTATCGGAACACCTGTTAAAAAAGCCTACATCATTTATGAAGTAATACACGATAACAAGATTGTAAGTCGCGAAACCATGAACCTGGGCCAGGCACAAAAGCTGATCAGCATCCCGGTAAAGGAAGAATACCGCGGCAACTTTTCCATCAACCTTTCGCTTGTAGCAAACAATCGCTCCTTTTTGCTAAGCAGAACCATTACTGTTCCCCACACCGATAAAAAACTCGATATCAGTTTTGCAACTTTCCGCAATAAGCTGATGCCCGGGCAGGAGGAGGAATGGCTGGTAACCATCCGCGACAGCAAAGGCGAAAAAGCTGCCGCCGAAATGCTTGCCGGCATGTACGATGCTTCGCTCGATGCCTTTGTATCGCACAGCTGGTATCTCAATATTTTCGGCGCTGATAACAACACCCTGCCCTGGAACGACAGCCAGAATTTCGGGAACGCCATAGCCGACTTGTTTTACTATCCTGAGTTAACAAATTATCCGGAAGCCAGGCAATACGATGCCTTAAACTGGTTTGGATTTAACTTACTTTCGATTAGGCCGCTAGCATATATGATGAAAAGTGAAGTAATGGAAGACAAAGCAGTAATGGCAAAAGGGGACGGATTGCCGGAAGTAGTTGCTGAAAATGTAGCTGTTTCAAATGAATTGAATGCCAGGACTGCAGGCGTTCAAGTGGTAAACCAGGAAAAAGAACCCGTTGAAAAACCGGGAACTTCGAAACCGGTCCAGGTACGCAAAGATTTTAATGAAACAGCCTTCTTCTACCCGCAACTGTTGACCAATGAAAAAGGTGAGACCGTAATAAAATTCAGGGCTCCCGAGGCCCTTACCCGCTGGAAAATGATGGGCCTGGCATATACCAAAGACCTGAAATATGGCCAGGTAGAAAAAACGCTGGTTACCCAAAAGGACCTGATGCTGTTTACCAATGCGCCCCGCTTTCTTCGCGAAGGCGATAAAATGGATTTCTCGGCCAAAATTTCCAACATCAGCGAAAGCGAAATATCGGGCACAGCCGAACTTCATTTCTTCGATGCTTTCACCATGAAACCGGTGGATGATCTTTTGGGTTTAACCCAAACCAATATTCCGTTTAACGTAAATAAAGGATTGAGCTCAGCCTTAAGCTGGAACATCAGTATTCCTGAGGGTTTACAGGCAGTTGTTTACCGGATTACTGCCACAGCAGGCACATTCAGCGATGGAGAAGAGGCTGCCATTCCAGTGCTCACCAACCGCATGCTGGTTACCGAATCGCTGCCTTTGCCTGTAAACGGGATGCAGCAAAAGAAATTTAAATTCGAAAAGCTGCTGAATTCCGGCAAATCCGGTTCAACACTCCGCAACTACAGGCTTACGCTCGAATATACTTCGAACCCTGCCTGGTACGCTGTTCAGGCTTTGCCTTACCTGATGGAATACCCGTACGAATGTGCCGAGCAGCTATTCAGCCGGTATTACGCCAACACCCTGGCAACAAATATTGCCAACAGCGATCCCAAAATTAAGAACGTTTTCGAAAGCTGGAAAACCATTACTCCCGATGCCCTGAAATCGAACCTCGAGAAAAATGATGAACTGAAATCGGTGCTCGTGCAGGAAAGTCCGTGGGTGCGCGAAGCTACCAGCGAAAGTGAGCGAAAACAGCGCATCGCCTTACTTTTCGATTTAAATCGCATGGCTTCGGAACAGGCTTCGGCACTGAATAAACTTCGCGAAATGCAGTCGGAAAACGGTGGCTGGCCCTGGTTTAATGGCATGCCCGAAAGCCGGTATATTACCCAGCATATTGTAACCGGGCTTGGACACCTGGCTCATTTAAACGTGATTATGTTTGCCGAAAACAGCGAAGCTTCTGAAATGCTGAAAAAAGCCATTGGTTTCCTGGATCAGGAATTGAAAACCGATTTCGAAAAAACGAAAAAGAACGATAAGGATTATCTGAAAAACAATCACCTGGGATATGATGATATTCAATACCTGTATGCCCGCACTTATTTTGTGAAGGATTTTCCTGTATCCAAAGATCTTGATGAAGCAGTTGGATATTATAAATCGCAGTCGGTTACCTACTGGAAAACGCAGAATAACTATATGAAAGCCATGATGGCCCTTTACCTGGACCGTTTTGGAGATAAAAACACGGCTTCGCTGATCATGCGTTCGCTGAAAGAAACTTCTTTGCGCAACGACGAAATGGGTATGTACTGGCGCAACGAACAACATGGCTGGAACTGGTACCAGGCACCCATCGAAACCCAGGCATTGCTCATAGAAGCCTTCGACGAAGTGAGCAACGACCAGAAATCGGTCGACGGATTGAAAACCTGGCTGCTGAAACAAAAGCAAACCCAGGACTGGAAAACCACCAAAGCCACTTCGGAAGCCGTGTATGCCTTGTTGTTGAGAGGATCTTCGCTACTGGCATCAGATAAACAGATTGAAATTTTGCTGGGCAACGAAAAAGTTGATCCGTACAAAATGGATGGTTCCAAACCCGAAGCCGGAACAGGCTATTTCAAAACCAGCTGGAGTGCCTCGGCAATTAAACCTGAAATGGGAAAAGTAACCGTTACAAATCCAAATCCAACTGTGGCCTGGGGCGCTTTGTACTGGCAATATTTCGAACAACTGGATAAAATCACCCCGGCTCAGACTCCGCTCAGTATATCGAAAAAGCTATTCCGTGAAGTAAATACACCTACCGGCCCGGTAATTGAACCCATTGATGAAAAAACCGCTGTTAAAGTCGGCGATAAAATTGTGGTACGGGTTGAACTCCGCGCTGACCGCGCCATGGAATATATCCATTTAAAAGACATGCGTGCTTCGGCTTTTGAGCCCGTAAATGTGCTTTCGGGATATCGCTGGCAAGGCGGACTTGGGTATTACGAATCCACCCGCGATGCATCCACCAACTTCTTTATTTATTACCTGCCCAAAGGCACCTTTGTGTTCGAATACAAATTGACGGCTACCCAGAAAGGCGATTTTTCGAATGGCATTACTTCGGTGCAATGCATGTATGCTCCTGAGTTTTCGGCACATTCGGAAGGCGTGAGGGTGAAGGTGGAATAAAGATGTTTATTGAAAGATTTTTTTAAAACTGGATTGCAAATCCTGAACTCCTGGGTGCGGATTTAAAATCCGCACCGGCTTACAAATCTGTATCAGCAAGCCTGGCGGATTTGGCTTGGCGGGATTTGGCTTGGCGGGATTTTAAATCCCGCCACATGGAGTTTCAGATTTGCAATCTGAACTAATCCGATAATTTCTTTAACATTTAAAACTTTTCAAATGGGAATCAACAGTAAACTTGAAGCCGGCTCAGTTTATTTCCTAACCATGACTGTAGTTGACTGGGTAGATATTTTTACCCGTGAAGATTATCGCTATATCATAATTGATTCGTTGAAATATTGTCAGAATGAAAAGGGGCTTGAGGTGTTTGCAGATCGGAAGAGCGTCGTGTAGGGAAAGAG
>CALCJE010000272.1 GCA_937965665.1 uncultured Bacteroidales bacterium | reverse complement strand
GGACGAAGTGTGTTTTATCACTCCTTTGCCACCGGTGATCGGGAGAGCCGAAATGCTTTTAGGTGTAACTTTTAGCCATAATCCATACTCCTCTGATAACAGCATGGGCTTCTGCATCTCAATCCAGGCTTGCTTTACATTCGATTTCAGGTCGAGGCTCTGGGTCAAACCTGCATCAATGGCTGAGTTTATGGTTTGCGTGTTGTACTTTATAATCATATCGGCGATATAAGTTATCGGCAGGTCAATCGGCCCGATTTTCAGGGTTGGTTTGGTCAGCCATTCATAACCGTCGGAAGTGGTGATGGTCGAAATGGACCAGTCTTTATTTACGTTCACCGAACTACGGAATTTCAGTGCTATTTCAGCATTCATCTCGCGGTAATCCGAAAGGGTAATGCCAAACTGCTTTATCTTCCAGCCGGCTTTTATCCACAGTTTGAGCGGAACCCGGTAAATAAACTGGCCATTTTCGAAACCGAATTTAATGTTATCTTTTTTCCAGGCTTTCACCATCAGGTTATCACCTCCGTTATTATCGAGACTGGTGTCGGCATACAACAACCCTGTGAGCTTACGGTTTATCATGGCTTCCAGCGCGCTTACCTTCATTTCGACTGGCAAACTGATGGTAGAAGGAACAGGGTTATAATTAAATTCGGCATATTTTTCAACCGGTTTTTCGGTAATAATACTGCTGGTTTTACACGATTGAAAAACTAAAATTATCGTAACTAATAGCAAAAGTTTTTTGATAGCAGGCATAGTAAATCGTTTTTTTACAAAGGTAGAGAGTTTTTAAATTGCGCAAAAAAAAATACCGCCTGTAACACGGTTGATTAGTGCTACAAACGGTATTAAATTTAGTATAAACCCGATTTAGATCCTGGTTTGCAGCAATACGCCAACATTGGCAACGCTAACATCCTGCTGTGCGCCGACAGCACGCATTTTCCGTTGCGTGAACCTGTCAACAATGCGGTCAATAGTGTCCTGGCCCAGGTTATGTTCACTCAGGCGCGTTGCGATACCTACCTGTCTGAAGAATGACTCGGTCTGTTGAATGGCTTTTTCAATTCTTTCCTCTTCGGTGCCCTGGTTTATATTCCACACCCGCTGTGCATACTGCAGCAGTTTTTCGCGGCGTTTGTCTTTCATCAGTCGCAATACGCCCGGCAACACTATGGCGAGTGTAACAGCATGGTCGAGGCCATGAAAAGCGGTGAGTTCGTGACCAATCATGTGTGTGGACCAGTCGGTTTTAACGCCAACGCCAATGAGCCCATTTAAAGCCATGGTTGCAGCCCACATGAGGTTTGCGCGGTTTTCGTAATCAGGGGTTTCAGTGTTAACAGCTTTCAGGCCTTCTTCTATGAGTGTAAGCAATATGCCTTCGGCAAAACGATCCTGAACCGGCGAATTTACCGGGTAGGTGAGGTACTGCTCCATTACATGCACATAGGCATCAACAATTCCGTTGGCTACCTGGCGGGGAGGTAAACTATAGGTTACCTGTGGGTCGAGTACCGAAAACCTGGGGAAAAGTTCGGGCGAAGAAAACGCAAATTTTTCCTGCGTAGCTTCACGCGTTACAACGCCTCCGTTGTTCATTTCCGAACCGGTTGCTGCCAGTGTAAGCACGGCTCCGATAGGTAAGGCTTTGCTTACTACAATTTGTTTGGCAACAATATCCCAGGCAAATTCGCCTTCGTACAACGCTGCTGCTGCAATAAATTTAGTACCATCGAGCACGGATCCGCCGCCTACTGCAAGCAGGAAATCGATATTTTCACTTTTCACTACCTCAACAGCTTTCATCAGGGTTTCGTAACGCGGATTGGGTTCGATACCGCCAAATTCAACAACGGTGAAATTTTTCAATGCTTCCTTCACCTGTTCGTAAACGCCGTTTTTGTAGATACTTCCTCCCCCGTAGGTCATCAATATGCGGGCATTCTGCGGGATATTACGACCCAGTTCTGCAATTTTACCCTTGCCAAAAAGTATTTTAACAGGGTTATAAAAATTAAAATTATTCATGATTCAGATGTTTGATTTAGTGGTTATTTTTTAGGTTTAAGAGGTTTTATTCAAATTTGGAACAGTATCAGCCTGGTATTTCAACCAGTAGCTTTCCTGTGTTTTTGCCCTGGAAAAGTCCGAGAAATGTTTCGGGTAATTTATCGAAACCCTGTACAATGGTTTCCTTCCCGCTAAGTTTTCCTTCGCTGTACCATTGCGTAAGCTGTTTAACGCCCTCGCCGAAACGGGAGGCAAAGTTGTTCACGATAAAGCCCTGCATCAACGCGCTTCGTTTCAGTAATACAGGCTGAAGCCGCGGGCCTGTTGGCAGGTCAACACTGTTATAGAGCGAGATCTGGCCGCAAAGTACAATACGCGCCTTATTGTTGATATTGTAAATAACAGCATCCGAAACGGAACCACCCACATTATCGAAATATACATCTACGCCGTTGGGGCAGGCACGGGCAATGGCAGCTTTCAGGTTTTTTGCTGACTGGTAGTTAATTACTTCATCTACTTTTAGTACATCGCGGAGGTAAGCGTTCTTTTCGTCGCTTCCCGAAATACCAACAACCCTGCAGCCTTTAATACGGGCTATCTGGCAAACTACCATACCTACAGCCCCGGCAGCACCCGAAACCACAACAGTTTCTCCGGCAACGGGTTTTCCAATATCCAGCAGTCCGAAATAAGCCGTAAGCCCCGGCATACCAAGCATCCCCAGGTAATAACTCAGCGGGGCTTCGTTTTTGTCGAGTTTTTTTACCTGTTCAGCATTCGCAACCTGTTGTTCCTGCCACAGCAAATGGCCAAGAACAAAATCGCCGGGCATAAATTCCGGATTACGGCTTTCAGTTACTTCGGCAATCACTCCGCCATTCAAAGGCTGACCAACCGCGAAAGGTTGTACATACGATTTTGTATCACGCATGCGGCCCCGCATATACGGGTCAACCGATATGTATTTGGCTTTTAATAATAACTCTCCTTCTTTTAAAGGGGCAGGCGCAGTTTCAACGATGTCGAAATCAATGAGGGCCGGCATGCCTTTGGGTCTCGATTTTAATATAATTTGTCTGTTCATTTTTTAGTATAAGTTGCTTTTATAAACAAGCCCGACTATGCAGTTGTTTCAAAACTAATCAATTTCTTCCGGAGGTTTTTCCTGCAATTACTTTCGGGTAACCCTCCTGACGATGGCAAGTAAAAAATATGAGAACATAGTCTTCAAGAATCAGGCCATGAGAAATAGCCTGACGTTTCGACAGAAAAGTGTTAAATTGTTTGTGCGAAATAACAACATGTCCTGCAAAACCGGTAAAGCGGTTCAATGTCGTGTTAAAATCAGATTGTTCTGCCCGGTTCGACCCCCGGCCATGGATATTTTCAGTGTATATCCAGTATCATATCATAATTCAACCCGTTATACTCAAATTCGCCCAGCTTCCTGAAACCGTGGCGCGTGTAATAGTTCACCGCCCGTTGGTTGCTGCTTTGTACACCGCCCCAAAGTATTATTCTTTTAATCGCTATGGTTTTCAGGTGGTTCACGATAAATCCGAACATCATATTGCCCAGTCCCTGGCTTTGCCAGTCATCAGCTACCGAGGGCGCAAAAGTACAGTCAGTCACTGGGTCGGGTGTTATACCATACGATTGCAGGCGAAAACTGTCATGTTCCAGAAACCCGATTTTGATCACCGAATAGGCAACAATTTCGGATGATTCTGTGTCAACAGCAATATAGCCTTTGTAACGGGTTGTATCCTTAAAAATCTCCGATACCGATTGTTTATCAAATCCGTGAGGCCCGAACCGCATCACCGTTTCAGGTTTTAGTTTGTTCAAATAATTGACCAGTTTGTCCAGGTCAGTTTCATTTAATTGCCTCACTTCTACAGGCCTGTTATATATTGTGTTTGCAATCATGCGGATGGATATTGGTTTAGTTAATGATTCAGCTGGTGATAACAGGACCTGTCGGCACAAATCAGCTGCCGGTACTTTTGGACTATAAAATTAAATTATTTACTGAATCATTTTATAAGCACAAATCTTCCGCAGTTTTTACTATTTTTATAAGCAAAACAGCGAATTTTGCATTTTTACTTTTAACCTAAAAGCCAGGTCTATGTTAGTACAGTTCCGGATAATTTATAAAACGTTTATTGGCCAGTCGTTAATGCTGGCAGGTTCAATTCCCGAATTGGGCAGTGGCGAACGGCAGGCAGCCGGTTTAATGACATTAATTGATGCTGAATCAGGACTTTGGGAGTATAAACTTAAGTTGGATAAAGACATTGATTTTTCGTACCGTTACCTGGTAAAAGATGATAATTTCAGTACGATAATTGATGAATGGGGTCCCGACCGCGTGTTCAGTGCCGAAAAAAGAACGGGTAAAACCATACTGCTTTCAGATGCCTGGAGGCCCATGTCGGACCCTGAATATGCCCTGCATTCTTCGGCGTTCCTGAATGCAATATTGAAGAATGAAGTGAAGTCTAAAGCCCCGAAAGCAAAAAATGAGGCTGACAAAAAATCGGTTATCCTGAGGTTTAAACCATCGGTAGTGCGAATTAAACCTGGCCATAAGGTTGCTGTTTCGGGGAGTGCCGCCGCTTTGGGAGCCTGGGACGAAAAAAAAGCCTTAACCCTGGGTAATCCCGATCACCCGCAATGGTGTGGCGAAGTAAGTGTGCCGGTGTCAGAGTTCCCGGTACATTACAAGTATTTCATAAAGTACGAAAATGGCAAAACGGCATTCTGGGAAAAATCAACGGATCGCTTTATCGCTTTGCCCGGTGGAAAGGTTCCGGATGTGATCGAAATAGGGGACGAAAAATTTAATTTCCCCCAATATCCCTGGAAAGGCGCAGGCGTTGCTATTCCTGTTTTTGCACTGCGCAGGAGAGAAGGTTTTGGCGTTGGCGAATTTACCGACATAAAATTGTTGGTCGACTGGGCGGTTGCTACCGGCATGCGACTCATCCAGATACTGCCCGTTAACGATACCGTGGCCAAGCACACCTGGATGGATTCGTACCCTTATGCTGCTATTTCGGTATATGCACTGCACCCGATTTATATCAACCTGCCTGAAATCGGCAAACTGGATTCGGATATTAACCAGCAGATCATCGAAGCACAGGGCAAATACCTGAATTCGCTTCACCGGATCGATTACGAAGCAGTGATGGCGCTGAAGTCGAGGTTTTTCAAACTGATTTACGATCAGCAAAAAAATAAATTCCTGCAGGACCCCGAGTTTCTTTCTTTCTTTAACGAAAACAAGCATTGGCTGCGACCGTACGCAGCATTTTCGTACCTGCGCGATCTCTTCAATACGCCCGACTTTAGCCGCTGGGGCGAATACAGCAAGCCTACCGACGAACTGCTCGAGCATCTGACGCATGACGGATCAGCCCACTACGATGATATTGCAGTTCATTATTTTATACAATACCATGCGCACCGGCAGTTATATAATGCAGCTACTTATGCCAGGTCGAAAGGCGTTGTGCTTAAAGGCGACATTCCTATCGGGATTTACCGTAACAGTGCCGATGCCTGGCTCACCCCGCATTTGTACCATATGGATTGCCAGGCCGGGGCACCGCCCGATGATTTTTCGGTGAAAGGTCAAAACTGGCGCTTCCCGACCTATAACTGGGACGAAATGGCTAAAGATAACTATGCCTGGTGGCAACAGCGTTTGCGTCACCTGGCTCATTATTTTGATGCATTCCGCATCGACCATATCCTGGGTTTCTTCCGTATCTGGGAAATTCCATCATCGCAGGTCGAAGGTTTGATGGGATACTTCAATCCAAGTATCCCGTTTTATCGCGAAGA
This sequence comes from uncultured Bacteroidales bacterium, assembly GCA_937965665.1. Taxonomy (GTDB): domain Bacteria; phylum Bacteroidota; class Bacteroidia; order Bacteroidales; family UBA4417; genus UBA4417. The sequence goes on along the minus strand of CALCJE010000272.1, from coordinate 1,961 downwards.
ACTGCAGAACCGTGGACTTTGGTTCGATGAGAACAGGCTCTGTAAACCTTATATCCGTGAGCATTTCCTGTACGAAAGGTTTGGCGATCTTACAGAGTTTGTAAAAGCCAACTATCTGGTTGTTTCGGGCTATCAGTGTTTCGACCTGCATCCCGACTTTGATACCCAACGCAAAATTGAAGAAAAACTAACCATTGAACCGGATGCTACTCCCGAAATGCGAAGCCGCATCGAGCGGATCATACAGGGTTTGTATTCACTCATTTCAGAAGTCATATTCCTGCGTGCACCCGGAACCGATGGAAATGCGTTCTTCCCCAGGCACACGCTGCATTTCACACGGTCATACCAGGAACTGGACAACCAGACCAAACATATTATCAACGATATTTACCTCGATTATTATTACCGGCGAAACGAGGAATTCTGGAAAGGCAAAGCCATGCAAAAGCTGCCTGTGCTGAAAAATGCTACCAATATGCTGCTTTGCGGCGAAGACCTGGGAATGGTACCGGCCTGCGTGCCCGATGTAATGAACGACCTGGGTATATTGAGCCTGGAGGTACAACGTATGCCTAAGGATCCGAAAATTACTTTCGGGCACCCGGCAAACTATCCGTATTTGTCGGTGGCAACGCCTTCGTCGCACGATACTTCTACGGTACGGGGCTGGTGGGAAGAAAATCCGGCTCTCTCGCAACGCTTTTATAATGAGATACTGGGGAATTCTTTCTCCTCACCGTTTTTCTGCGAACCATACATCGTTAAGCAGATCATTGTCCAGCATCTTTATTCGCCCAGCATGTGGGCTATTTTTGCCATTCAGGACCTGCTGGGTATGGATGGTAATCTCAGGTTGCAGGATGCCGGTGCCGAGCGTATCAATAACCCCGGCAACCCGAATCACTACTGGCGATATCGTATGCACTTGAGCATTGAGGACCTGCTTGAACAAACCTGGTTTAACCAGATGCTGCGCGACGAGCTTAAGGCTGCCGGGCGGATGGAAATATACTAAAAAACAAAAATGGGAGCAGAAAATTAACTGCTCCCATTTTTTTGTCCGGCTTGTCTGACCAGGGAATATCCTGCAGGCGAGAAAGCTATTTCATTTTGGCCATACCCGGGTACATGGTGTAACCACCCATGCCTGCGGTTGCCTCACCGATTCTGACACCTATATCGATCCTGCCGATGCCTACAAACCAGCTAAACCCTAGCACAAGCGCAGGCTTAACCGTAGAAGCGGTCGTTCCAAACGAAGCCATGACGAGTTCGCCGCCAATATTGGGGCTGAAACCACTGTTTTTAATAGGGAAATGTACCCGTGACATAAGCCCGAGGTTCGAATAAGCTGTAGGATCAGCTTCAATATTACCAGTCATGCCTAAGGTGTAAGTCGCAGCAAAATCCCAGCGGTTCAGCAACAGGTAAAATCCGATGCGGGTGTCGAGGGCTAAAGTCATGTTCTGCTGGCTGTCGCCCATTAATTGGTAACCCAGGTAAAAAAACCAGGGGTGCATTGCCGTGTTTGTTGGTTTCACAACAGTTGAAGCCGCCGGCTGACCAATCGCTTTATCCCATTCGTCGAGCAGCCATGTGTTCCCGTTTACAGCACTCCAGCCCCAAAGTTCGGTTTTGGTTCCATAACCAACCAATACAACCGAATCGCGCCAGCTGCCAGCTATATTGCTTACAACCGATTTTTTTTCATCAGGGTTTAACCTGGTATAAGCGTCAACTGCGGACAATCTCAGTTGCCCGTATTCCGTAAGCTCCGCCTGGCTGAAATACATGCTGTATTTCGGAAGAATACTGGTTCTGAAACTATCAATATTTCCGACAGCCTGTGCAACAGCGCACTGTGTTCCCAGTATCAGTACAAATAATATGGTTATGAGTTGTTTCATTTTCTTAGATCGGAAGAGCGTCGTGTAGGGAAAGAGTGTAGATCTCGGTGG